>JBDRFS010000123.1:0-2372 GCA_043818535.1 Candidatus Woesearchaeota archaeon | reverse complement strand
GAGATAATAAAAAAGCTTAAGGAGAAAAAGTGCACCATTGCAGAGCTTTCTTCAGAAACTGGCTATGACAGGGATACGGTCCATAATGTCATACGTGACCTGAGGGGCCATGGCCTCAAGAAGGAAGTAGTTGGTGAAAACAAGTATTACTCACTTCATGAGCCACAAGCTAAAGAAAAAAAAAGGAAGATATTCCATGGCTGGGCATTTATAGCGCTCCTTATTGCCATCCTCATGTTGGGGATATTCTTGAGAGTCCATGAAGTTTCCCTTATAGGCTACTGGAATGATGACATATCCACACTTCCTACGGCCTTGCTATGGTTCTACCCGCATGACTCTTACCCCGGCCTTAGTGCCCAGGGCGAGCCTGCGCTCGGAAACCTTATAATAGGGGGCGGATGCATGCTTTCAGGAGAAGATTTCTCGCGGGTGACTGAAGTAATGCCTATGTTCTATCCCGGCAGGGAGGAGCTTATTGGAGAATCCCTGGTTAATGCAAGCTTTTGGTGCCATCTGCCAGTATACATATTTGGAATTGCCTTCTTCATCCTCATATCGCTGTTTTCCCTTCTGATTATTAGGGACAAGAGCGCGCTTTTTGCAATAGCCTTTTTTGCATTCTATCCTGTGCTGCTGAAGTATAGCCGCTTTACGCACGTGGATGTGATTGAATACAGCTTTGTTGCGCTTGCGTTGATATTCCTCCTTGCCTTTTACAGGGAGGGGAAAGGCACGCTCAGGGAGCTTTTGTATTGCTCGCTTGCCTTTTTGGGCCTTGGCCTGGCGCTTGCCACGAAGCTTCCGACAGCCCTTTTCTTTATGTTTGGCCTGTTCCTCATTGCTGAGAAGTACTTTTCTGAATTACTCTATCTGCTCAAGGGAGCCTTTATTGCATTAAACCTTAAGTTTGCAGAGCGGATAAGGGAGGAAGGACAAAAATTAGGATTGCTGTTAAAGGTCCTATTGGCTGCAGGAGTCCCATTTGTCATTGTCATTTACATGGCCATGGAATTCAGCTTCAGGAACCTTTTCCTTGTTTTCAGCAAGTACAGGGAATCTTCTGCAGACATAGGGGGGTTTGGCCTTAATGCCAATATCCTTGAGGCGATAAGGAATTTCTTATTATGGATTAATGTGCTTGACATCATGCTGATTGCGGCGGCAGCCTATATGGCCTATAAGATAATAAGGCGAAAGAAAACCCTTGAGGAGAAATTCCTGCTTTATCTTGCAGTGCCCTTTTTCATTGTGCTGTTTTTCTCTTACGCTTCTGTTTTGGATAGGGTATTCTTTGTGTTTGCCATGCCCTTAATTTTCCTTGGGGCCATGGCTTTGTCTGAGAGGGAAGGCTCTCTGCTTTCGCATCTGAAGTGGCGCAAGGTATTGTTCTACTCTGCCATAATAATTTACATTGCTTATTCGTTTGCTCTCGCCTACACAGCATCGCCCTTCTTTGCTGACACTGGAATATGCAGGCTTACGGGCAGCTGCGATTCAGAGCTGTTCCACGTCTCGGAGATGCACGTTGCTGATTACCTGTCTTCGCATCTTGCCGAGGGCGAAACTTTTGTCACCCCAGGATGGAGTGTGATATATTACTATATCCATCAGGATGAGAGCCTTCCAAAGTATTACTTCCGGGAGCAGTTCAGGCAGCAGATGGGGAGGATGCCGAGCCTCTTGGAATATGCTGCCTACTTCAAGCCATTTAACAGGACAGTCAGGTACATTGCCATAGGGAATAATCCTTCTTCTTCTGAAGAGGCGAAGGAGATATTTGACAGCTACGCCCCGAATGACAGGATTTATGTGAAAGGCAGGGAAGTTGCCCTGATTTATGACCTGAAAGGCCTGAAAAAGAGGGAGTGAAAGTGAAGCGCAAAATCCCATTGCTTCTTATTGCACTGCTGGCAGCCGCCTTTTTGCTCCGTGCAATATTCTTCTTTCAGTATAAGCAGGTTTGGTGGGACGGCGCAGTCTACCTTGGGATGGGGAAGTACATCTTCTCTTCAGGCACTGCAGGCATATGGGAGCCGATAAGGCCCTTGGTTCTTCCGTTCATACTTGGTCTGGGGTGGAAGCTGGGCTTAAACCAGGTAATATTCGGCAAGATTTTAATAGTGACAATAAGCCTTTGCATTATCCTGATGACTTACCTGGTTGCAAGGCGCTTTGCAACAGAGAGGGCAGCGCTGATTGCGGCTGCTATTACAGCATTCTTTCCGGTTTTCTTCCTTTTCAGCTTCAGGATTTACACAGAGATGCCTTCAGTCCTGTTTGCATTGATGGCATTGTACTGGTTCAGGAAAGATACCCTGCTGTTTTCAGGGCTCTTGGCAGCTTTAGCAACTATGACACGCTTCCATGAG
>JBDRFS010000122.1:0-21592 GCA_043818535.1 Candidatus Woesearchaeota archaeon | reverse complement strand
TGTCCTAAGTCTTAAAAATTAGAAAACCCCCTAACCATTAGAGGTTAAGGGGGATGTTGCCGCGAGGCAACACTATGAACAAGAAAAAAGAGGTAAAACTAGTTAAAAAAGTTAAGGGTTTGGTCAGGAAGCTGGATTGTCCCCAATTTCTGCATCATTTTGGCCCTAAGACGTATAAATTCCACGAACATTTGCTTCCATTGCTAGTGGGACACTATTGTCGCTTGGCGTATCGAAGGGTGATTAAACTATTAGATTTGCTCGGAATCCGGTGCCCTAGCAAGTCGGCTTTGCAGTATACAGCTGCAAAGCTTAGCGGAGAATTCTGGGACAGTGTTTTGGCAGCAACTTGCGGTAATCCTTATGTTGTAGCAATTGATGCAACTGGCCTTACAAGAACAAATCCCAGCCAGCATTATCTAAATCGCATCGACGGGGTAAAGCCAAGAGTCAATGTAAAATTGAGTGCTGCATTTGACACGCGGCGCAAGAAGTTCTGCGCCGCAAAAGTGAGAGTTATTAACGCTCATGATATCAGGGATGCAAAGCCTCTCCTCAAGAAGATAAAGCCAAAAATCGTTGTTGCCGACAAGGGCTACAGTGCTGAGCATTTGTATGAGTTTGCACACGAGAACGGCTTCTTACTCATGGTGCCAAAGAAGAAAAGAGCTAAGAAAGGCCACTACAGAAAGAAGCAACATAAACACTTCAGAACACGCACATATCACAGGAGAGAAACCATTGAAGCGGGGTTTGGCAGCATCAAACGCAAGTTCGGATCTAGTGTGAACTCCAAGAAGGCGCGTACAATAAGGTCAGAGGTCTATGGCCGATTAGCCTGCCACAACATCTTTGGCTACGCGCCGCGACTTTTAGGACAGAGCCCCTCAAATCTAGGATTTTTTTGAGATATCAAATAGATTAACGTTCCTCCCCAACAAAACCACCATCCCTGGCTTCTAAAAGAAATCATTTATCCTCAATTATACCTCGAGCAGCCAAAATCCCGCAACAGGCAGCACCAACAATCCCCCTAGACAGACCAGCACCATCACCAGCAACATAAATGTTAGGCTTGTTAGTCCTCAAATACTCATTGGTATTTACCTTTAGGCCATGAAACTTTATCTCCGGAGCATAAAGAAGCGTTGAATTGTTCGCAACGCCTGGAATGACCTCATTAAGCTTGTCCATCCCCTCAATAATCCCAGTGAATATGTTCTTAGGCAATGCTCTCGAAATATCACCATAGACCACATCCTCAAAAGTAGGCTTAACCAGGAATTCAAACCTCTTCTTCCACTTGCTCCTCCTCCCTCTCCTAATGTCCCCAAGCCTTTGAAGCAGCGGCTTTCCACCACCCAACCCATAAGCCAGCCTCGCAACATCCCTGCCATACTTGTTTGTGTTAGTCAGAGGCTCTGTGAGCACAACATTTACTAAGAATGCAAAGTTAGTATTGGGACTCTCATAGTCCTTTTCAGAATGGCCGTTCACAAGATTAAAGCCTTCATGCGTCTCCCTTGTTACAATGCCTCCCGGGCAAGTGCAGAACGTCCTGACCTCTTCGTCATATGTTCTTGTGCGTATGTAGAACTTCATGTCCCTTACTAGGTTAGTAATATCATCCGTAATCTCTCTAGGAACCTCAACCCTCACCCCAATATCTATAGGATTGTAAGTATAATCTATGCTGTGCTTCTCTACTATGCCTTCAAGCCATTCAGCACCAGACCTGCCAGGAGCAATTATGACCTTATCGTACTTTATTTTCTCTTCCTTCTTCCCACGGTTCCTGATTATAACTTCCTTGTCATTCAAGTCAGCTACATTATACCTGCAGAGGAACCTTACGCCTTTTTCTTCTAGGTCTTTCTTATACGCCTCAATAAGACCTTTAAGCTTGTCTGTTCCCACATGAGTCTGCCTGGCATAGACAAAGCGCATATCCTCACACCTGGTTACAATCTTCTTGAGATCGCCTATCTTAGCTATCTTTTCAAGCGAGTCTTCCTCTACCTCTACACCATATCCCCTAAAGATATCCTCTACCCTATCAACAATCTGCTGATTCCTCTCCTCCCCGACAATCTTTGTTAAGTTGTTGCCAATCTTTGTGCTGAATATTATTTTCCCGTCAGAAAACAGCCCGGCTCCGCCAACCCCTGTGAGTATCTGGCAAGGGCTGCATTTCTGGGTGCATTCCCCTTTTTTCCTCTTAGAGGTTCCCTTATCAACAGGGCATTTCCTTTTAGAGACTTCCTTTCCCTTGTCAATTATCGTAACCTCGTGAGAACCTACCAATTCATGCGCTGCGAAAAGCCCGGCAGGGCCTGCCCCTATTATTGCCACCTTTTTTACCATCTGAGGACTTTTATCTAAGCTACATTTAAAAGGTTTGCTATACCGCAAAATATATGTGGTTTCCTATAAAAATTTCCGCAAAATATATAAGCCGCACATACATAGCATGGAATGCTTACTTGGAGGTGAGAAAGATTCCAGCAGTAAATGTTATTGGCATACAGTGGGGCGATGAGGGGAAAGGAAAGATAGTAGACGCAATTTCTGAAGACGCTGACATGGTTGTTAGGTATCAGGGCGGTAATAATGCAGGCCATACTATAGTTATAGGCAAGAAAACGTTTTCAACGCACTGCCTTCCGTCAGGAGTGTCAAGGAAAAAGCGATGTTTAATAGCAAGCGAGGTTGTGCTTGATCCAAGACAATTAAAGAAAGAGATAGGCAATTTAGGCTTTGAACCTGATTTGGGCATAGACCCAAGGACACATATAATATTTCCTTATCATAATGCATTGGACCTAGCGAGGGAAAAGGCAAGGGGCGGGGATCCAATAGGCACAACATTAAAGGGCATAGGACCGTGTTATGAAGATGCTGCTAATAGGACCGGAATTAGGTCCTTTGAATTAGTTAAAGGTGGGAAAAGTTTAGAAAAAAGGATTAAAGAGAACTTTAGATTCAAAAAAAGAATGCTTAAACACCTTTATAACACAGATGTCAAAATTATTGTAGATAAGAAAGAAGTAAGAGTAAGAGAAAAAGATGTAGTTGAGCAATATGTAGAGTTTGGAAAAGAGCTAAAAAAATACCTTTCAGATATTTCCATGGAAGTTAATTCTGCAATGAAAAAAAATAAAAATGTTCTTTTTGAAGGTGCGCAAGGAACATTATTGGACATTTCTCATGGCAACTACCCAAAAGTCACAAGCTCGCACCCAATGGCAGGAGCAATATTCACTTCAGTAGGAATGCCGCCACAAAAGATTCATACTATTGGAATAGCAAAAGCTTATGTTACAAAAGTTGGTTCAGGGCCAGTTGTTACCTGCTTAGACCACGGAAAATGGCCTGTTGATGAAAGTGTTTCAGAGCAAGAAGCCAATTACATAAGGGAAAGAGGACAGGAAGCAGGCACTACTACTATGAGGCTAAGAAGAGTTGGCTGGCAGGACTTAGTAGCACTAAAGTATACTGTAGGTATTAATGGTGTTGATGAGATTGCACTTACAAAAATTGATGTTTTGGAAGGTCTTGAAGAGATAAAAGTTGCTGTTGCTTACATGAACTCAGGATATGAAAAAGGTTATTATCCTGCATGGGACACTAAAGCATTAGAAAATACCTTGCCCTTGTATCAAACATTGCCTGGATTTAAAAAAACGCTTGAAGATGGAGAACTTTCTCCTAATGCTCAGGCATTAGTTGACTTAATTGAAGACAAAATTCAAGTTCCAATAAGAATGGTATCTTACGGGCCTGAAAGAAGCGAAATACTTCATCGTTATAAAGAAGCGGTGCTTTACTGGAAGTAATTTTTAGAAGCCAGCACTAACTCGTAAGTTACTTTAGATTGCAATGCTTTCTTTAGAGATAAATGAAGCAGAACAGACTGCTAAAAATAATGAAAAAGTAAATAAATGCTTCTTTTCTTTCTTTTCTTATGGATTCTAAGGCATACTATTCAAGGAAGGAAGTAAGGGAAGCTATTTTGGAAGCCGCCAAGGACAGGGAAGTTGGAGTGAGGTATGGTGACGGCGGATTTGGAAAGAGACCTTCTTTATTACAGTTCCAGGGAGATGTTGCAGAATACTCAAAAGAAGGATGCACTTCTTTCCACATCTCCGAGGAAAGGTGGAATGACATCATGGCTTTGCAGCCAGGCATGACCAAGAGGCAGCTTGATGAGAACAGGGCAGGCTGGGATTTGGTATTCGACATAGACCACAAGCACTGGGGGCTTGCAAAGTACATAACCTACTTCATTATAGAAGCAATAAAGTTTCATGAAATAAAAAGCGTTACTGCAAAGTTTAGTGTTACTGGTGATACTCTCATTCTATGCCAGATAAATAAAGTTAAACAATTATTGCCTATAAAGGATATTATTGATAAATTCAGAGACGGAAATGAGATAAGCGTTTTATCATTAAATAATGACCTCTCAATCTCGTTCAATAAAATCTATGACTCATTAGAACATAAAAAAAGATTATTCAAATTATTCCATTCAAATAGTAATATGCCAGTTGTTTTATCACCGGATCACTCTGTTTACATATTTTCAGGAAGAAATATTATTACTAAAGAAACAAGGGATTTGAAAATTGGAGATTATGTAATCAGTTTTAAAGGTGCAGATATGAAATTTAAGAAAAATTTAAAGGTAACTGTCAAGTATAAATTAAGAGGCTTTTGGTTTGAAGAAAAATTGAAACTTACAAAAGAGTTTATGCGTCTAATAGGGTATTATTTGGCAGAAGGGCATTTATGGGAAAAAGGGAATTTAATTGGATTCAGTTTTCATATAAAAGAAAAAGAATATATTGAAGATGTTTTGGGACTTATTTCAAAACTTGAAGGAACAAGAGCATATTATAATATCTATTCTAAATATCTCAAAGACAAGAAAAAAGGGAAAAAACGTTCTGAATTAATTAAAAAACATGGCGAAATTGTTAAAGCATTTCTTTATGCAAATTATACTCCTACTGTGAAACAAGTGAAGGGGAGAAAAATAGTTAAAGAAGAAGTGAATACTACCCAGATATTGTTTTACTCAAGCAAATGGGCAAGTTTTTTTAAAGAGTTCTGTAGTAATGGATCACATAATAAGAAAGTACCTAGTTTCATTTTTAATCTACCAAAAGAGTATTTTATGGAATTACTCAAAGGATATCTCAGGGGAGATGGCCATATTAAGGAGTATTGTATTGAAGCTAAATCAGTTTCAAAGCAACTAACTACAGCATTAGTATGGTTATGCAAAATCCATGGAATAGCCTGTAGTTATTCAGAACAAAAAGAAAAAGAGCATAAACTTCCTAATGGAACACATTTTAAAGGGAGTTATACCCACCTTATAAGAATCCCAAGATCAGAATTTTCAAGTGAACCAGAGTTATATAGAAAATCACCTAAATTTGGAAGCAAGCCGAATGACTATTTAGTACCTGTCTTTCCATTACGAAAAGTGTATAAACAATGTAAACCTAAGAAATTCCTTAAACATAGACTTGAACAAAATATATTAAAGAAGAATGCATTGAACAAAGAGATAATAAAAAAAATTATCAAATGGTTTAAAGAGTATAAATCAATACAATTCAATAAAGAATCAAAAGATATTCTTTTGTTTTATAACAAGATTCTGGAATCAAACCTTTCTTTTTTTAAGATTAGAAGAATAGAAGCATCAAATAATAAAAAAACAGTTTATGATATCTCAGTCAAAAATAGTGAAAATTTTTTTGGAGGAAATGTGCCAATATTATTACATAATTCAGGTGGTAAAGGGTTTCATATTGCAATCCCTTTTGAGGCGATGCCAAAAGAAGTTCACGGCAAGGACATCAATACATTATATCCTGAAGCGGCAAGAATCGTTGCCGGATATATTAAGGATTTTATTTACCCTTACCTGATAGAAAAGCTTCCTGAGATTGAGTCAAAATACGGGGCAATAGAGGTTGACATGACATGCGGCAGGGAGCATCATGATATAAAGAAGATGTCCCAGCAGCCAATGAACCTCAGCACAACTTCTGGAGTAATCTCAGTTGAAGGCACTAACAGGGTAATAAGCCAGAAAGACATCGCAAAGAGGAAGAAGCTTATTGTGGAGATGGCTTCTGCAATAGATCCAAATAAGGCTACTGAGATTGATGGCGTCCTTATATCCTGCAGGCATCTTTTCCGAGCCCCGTACTCCCTGCATGAAAAGTCAGGGAAAGTATCCGTGCCTGTTGATGTGGACAATGTCCTCGAGTTCGAGAAGGAAATGGCCTCTGTTGATAAGGTGAAGTTTGACATACCTTTCCTGGTGAGGGAGAATGTTAAGGAGAACGAGGCTTCAGCATTATTCATACAGGCCATGGACTGGAACACAAAGATATGCAAGAGGGAAGACGAAAGTGAAGAGGGGAAGAAGGAGTTCGAAGCCCCCACAGTCGCATTAAAGGAAGAATATTTCCCGCCATGCATAAAGGAGATACTTAAAGGAGAATTAAAAGACGGCAGGAAAAGGGCAGTCTTCATACTGATAAACTTCCTCCACCATACGGGATGGGATTGGGAGAGCGTGAAGAAAATGCTTGATGAGTGGAACAAGAAGATGGAAGAGCCTTTGAGGGAGAACTATGTTCTTGAGCAGTTCAACTGGCGTAAGAAGCAGAAAAGCAATATCCTTCCACCCAACTGCAACAAGGACGGCTACTACAGGGATTTGCAGCTCTGTTCAGCAGATGGCCTTTGCTCCAAGATAAGGAATCCGGTGAATTACTGCCTGCTTAGGTCCAGGATGGCTTCTAAGGTCAAGAAGAAAGTTAAAAAGAAAAATTGATTGGAAGCTGGGTTGTTCTCTTTTGTGGTTGGTTATGGGTTTAAGGCTCTTATCTTGAATCAAAGCCCTCTTCTCAACTGATTAAGCTTATCGATAAGGCTCTTCTCCTCATACGCCAGCCTGTCTTCTTCTGAAACAATCTCTTCTGGAGGGGCTACTTTCTTTGCAGTCCTCTTTGGCCTTTTAGCTTTAACGGATTTTTGAACAACCGGTGCAGAAAGCTGCTTAAGCCTGGCTATGTTGCCGTGAAGCAAGGCTATTCTTGGATACAGGACCTTCTTCTCCACTTCTCCCAGGCTCACGTAGAAAGGCTTTATCTTGGAATAAAGCCCCTCAGCCTGCCCGGCCTGCCCCATGTTTATTGCCCTTGTGGCTTTCTGTATCAAAAGGTTAACCTTTGCCTTGTAATCCACCCTCTCCATAGGCGGAGGCGCAGAAGTTATCCTGTTTATCTTCTCAAGGACTTCTGACTCCTTTTTTGCCAGCCTAACCTTCCTCATCCTGATTGCTTCCTTGAGATCCACCCTCCTCTTCTCCTCAAGCCTATCTTTTTGGAGGATGTTTCCGAACTTTGAAAAGACTTTAGCCTCTTTTTTCTTAAGCTCCTCTATATTCTTAGTAAGCTTCACAGGCTTGGGCTTAACGGCCTTTACCGGCATGCCCTTAAGCTTCATTAAGGGATGTTCAGGCCTCTCTGCACCCAGATTGAGCATCTTCCTAAGCCTTATACCTAAAGGAACCATCTTGGGCTGATGCTTGAGATCCTCAAGCTTCTTTGAGAAGTAGTCAAGCTTCCTTATGCTCTTCTCGCCATAGACTGTAGAAAACATTGCCTTGTTGACGTTGTTGTAAAAATCCATAAGCTCAGGATAAATCTTCTCCCGCTCTTTGGGGGAAAGCTGGACATAATACTTCAATATCCGGTTATATGTTTTCCTTATTGTACTTATATTCCTCTTAAGGAGCATTCTCTCATCATCAAGCATCTCCTGTATCTGCTGCTTCTTGTTCTCATGCTTTAGGGCAGAAACATACTGCTTTATGTTCCCTATTATCTTCTTATCCTCTTCAACAAGCTTTGCAATGAACTTCTCTGTTCCATGCTCCTTTCTCCAGCCCTTTCTTACATAGCTTTCAATAACCTTCCTAAGCTTGTCCATCATTACAATGGTCTCTTCCTTTGTTATTTCAGCCCCGCTGTACTTTGCCTCGGAAACTCTCTCGGCAATCTGGATTAGGTCCTTCCTTTTCGCCTTGAGCTTTGACTGCACCTCATCTATAGTGAATGCATGCCTCAATCCAAGGAGGTCAGAAAAGAAATCATTGGTTATCTCTGAGAATTCATGCAGGGCATTGGAGTTGCTTACCTTTGGCAGCTTCGCCTCAAGGAGGTTAAGCCTTTTGAGGTAAGGCGTTAGGTCTTTTTTATTCTCTTTGGTGCACTTTTTTTCAACCTCTTCCTGCCCTTTCTTCTTAAGCAGGCTTCTTAAGTAAATAGGCATCCTGTGAAAGCCTGACTTCTGGATATAGTGGTTAACCTTAATAAGCAGCCAGGAAAACTTCTGGAAGTTCCTCAACAGGTACGCAACCATTATCACTGCCCAGATTAAGGCTATTGCAATAAGAGGTATAAGTATAGTAAGAGGATATGATTTTTCACCAATAATTATCTCCTGTGCAGCTACAAATTTGGAACACAGCATAGATAAAAATAGTAAAAACACTCCTCCCTTCATGCATTTCACTCCTCCCATTTTTTAATCACGTATTCCTTATTATGCTGCTCACGAATGATATGATATCTGATACCTGGCTATTTGTTATTTCCTTTGCAGTATAGGACCTGTCCCTGTACCTTGTGCAGTACATGTTAATCTTGCTTATCAATGGCTTGCCGGCCCCAAGCTTTTCCAGCTTAAGCGCTACATTCTGCGAAGAGCTGCCCCTGATTTTAAGGGCCTTTGCAAGGAACCTGTTCATTACAGCTATAGTCTGCCTGTAAAGCTTTGCAGGGTTTTCCTTACCAATCCTTCCGCGAATATGCCCGAGCTCAACTAGTGCAGCCTTCTTGTGGACAGTGACATCTAAGGCAACCCTATTTTTTGTAATAAGCATTCTGGAATAGCTTACCTGCAACTGCTCGGAATATGCATAGTATATGTAGAGGACAAGAACAACTAAAGAAGCCATTATTATCAGGCTCAAGGAAAAGAACACTATCTCACTAGGCTCTGTGTAAACCTCAGCAGCAGTCCTGTTGGATTCTTCAAGCTTGAAGCTTAACTTTATAGAAGGCGGGACATAGCCAGCTGTGAGATTATAGCTTATGTTTATGAAAAGCTGGTCTCCCATAAGCACGCCAATGGTGTTGCGCCTCTTTACAGCGCTTATGCTCACGCTTTCACCTTCAAGCTTGCCGATTAATGTGTCAAACTGCTTAGCAGTGAACGCATCTCCTGGCTCAGCCAGGTCTGACCCTTCGAGACCTGTTACAGTTTTCGTCCTGTTCCATGGCACGACATACTTGGGCTGCGGCTGTTCAGCCTCAAGGTATTCTTTGGATACTGCAAAAACAACGTCTTCTATGCCCTTGAATTCAGGATCAATTACCTTTATTGTTGCCATGCCTGTCTTTGGGTCTATTGTTACAACAAGATGCTCTGTTGTGCTTATTAAAGGAACAGTCCCATGGGGGAAATAGTCCCAAAGCCTTATGGATGTTGTTTCCGTGCCTGTAAGCGAGTGGAAGTGTATAACAAGCCTATTCTGCTCTGAAAGTGCTAAAGGAATAACTAGCAGAAATACAAATAGGAGAAATGCTATCCCTCTTTTCATTATTAATATAAAGACTTGCGTGTTTTAAATATGTTTCTATTGGCAGCTGTTTTGTTGTGATTTCTAAATCTCTACAAGTGTTTTTTGGATTTTATAGATCTCAGTTGGGACATCCCGTTTCTTTTTCTTTTGCTTTTTTTTCATGAAATCCTTGCTTTTTTCCACTAAGAATTCAGACGTTTCTTTGGCCTCTTTATCATCTTTCAATTCAAACTTCCAAAATATCCTAAAACAGTGATAATCCTTTTGGGCCCCATCATAGCTTTTGCCTTCCAGGTCATATTTTTTTAGTTCTTTTGAGTTATAGATTTTCCCTTCGATCCCGGATAAGACTTCCCCATAATCCTCGTGCATGAATGAAAGCAGCTTACCTTCCCATTCTTCTGGAACAAAAGTATCATAAGAGTTAATGGACCATCTGCTGCCGAATATAAAATCTGTTAATTCTCTTTCTATGTTCCCGGGGTATTGCTTGTAATTTACAAGGTCCAGCCATATTTCGTATTTCATTTCTTCTAGCTTTGATAATGCCTAAATATTTATACTTTTCTGTAATAGCAGCCTGTTATGCCACTCCTGTTCCAAAAGAAAGCTTGGCGACCTTAAGTAACAGAAGATGCAATGCTGGCTTCTTACTTTGAAGATGCATACCACTTGACAACTTGACATACGTGTGCGAAGCCTTTATAAAACCGGAACAAAACCTTCTAATAATGCTGTCTGTAAGCGCATTAACATCTTATCTCTACTGTGCTAGAAAGTTCTACCTCAACTATGCTTTGAAGATTTACGAGCCGATGGCTTTCCCAGTTATGTTCGGAAAGATAAAGCATGAGGTTGTAGACTTTGTTAACAAGTATGAAAAGTCTATTGTTATGGACGTGAAAGAAAGCATGGACAAGGAAGATATAAGAAGGCTGTACAAACGGGCTTATTACGCATTCTTAGTCAATTCTGTGAGAAAATACAAGAACGACTTGAAAAGGCTAAACTTCAACCCTTTGGAAGTGTTCCAGAACGCCTGGAAGGACATGGCTAAGGAATCAGAGGCAAGGGCACAGAACGTAGTATCTTTTGTTGAGAAGAATAAGGTCTATGGCGAACAGCTATGGGAGAAATTAACACCGAAGATGATTTCAGAATACTGGGTTGAATCACAAGCTTTAGGTTTAAGGGGGATAGTGGACAGGATAGAGGACCATGACGGAAAATTAGTCCCTTTTGAGCTAAAAACCGGCACACCGCCAAAAGAAGGGGTTTGGGAAGGGCACAAGGTGCAGATATCAGCCTACATAATGATGCTCAACGAAACTGCTGAAGTTAGGGAAGGCTATGTTGAATACCTGCAGGAGCATTCAAGAAGAAAGGTTGTTGTTAACCCTTTTGTTGAAGACAATATCAAGAGCCTTATCCAGGAAGTGAATTCTATTTTGGACTCCAGCATTCCTCCTCCCATGACTGACAACGAAAGGAAATGTGCATCATGCGGCTTAAAGAAGCAGTGTGAGGCCCTTAGCCAAGTTTCTCAATAAGCTCAGGATACTTCTCCCTAAGCCTGTTCCTGAACTGGGAATACAGCTTGTGGTTCGTGACATTAAGAGATGGGTGGTGGATGTAAAGCTTGGGTATCAGCCTTTCCCCTTCGCTGAACCTTAAGTGGCTCTCTAAGGCAGTCAGCTTGTTCTGGACATCTATTTCGTTGAAGTATCTTACAGAGCAGTGGGAGATTCCTGTGTAGTTTGCTCCTGCTATCAGTGACATGGCCTTGACTACCTCTTCCTCTTCCATGGCAACAAGGCCTTCCTTCTCCACAATGTTTCCAAGCATTTCGTCGTATCCGCCAGCTACTGTCTCAAGCGTATACTTGTCAAAAGTGTCAACAGCATCTCCTAAAATCGTACCTAAGGCAGCATCTATGCCATAAAGAAGATGCATTATTATTACCGCGAGGTCGTCTATGGAACCCATGCCTTTTTTCTTCCTGAAATACACAAGCGTCTTGTCATCATCTATCCTTCCATGGTCAAGAATAACGCCCTTCTCCTTGAAGCTATCAAGGGCATCTTTGGAATGTTCTGTGGTCTCTATATCCTCTATCGTATCGCCCCCCCTGTTAAGCGTAGATAAAGAAGTAAGATAGCTTTCACCACATCCCATCCCAATAGCATAGCTGTCCCACACCTTACCCCGCCATTCATAATTATCCATTGCTGCTGCAAAATATATTCCCTGCAGAAAAGCCGTTGGGTCTTTTATTTCAATTGAGGCAATGGACTCAAGCCCGAGAAGGGGATTCCCACGCTTGTTTACGCAGAACTTCCTTTGCTTGCCTTTAATTAAATCATTAACCAAGTCAAAGACCTCATATATCAGGTCCTGCCTCCACTTTGCCACGCCGTCCGGATCCCTGTATTTGCTGTCTACATTGTCCCCTAGACAGTATATGACATCCCTTAGTGTTACATTCTTATCGGAAAAGCCCCTGAATTCGCCGTGGCCCCTTTGCGCATGCCCCCTTATTGTCTGAATAAGTATCAATGGTACAATATCTTTGCTTATCCTGAATTTATGGCCCTTTATCAGCTGGGAGAAATCTCTATTTACGCATCTTCTAAATCTAGAACAGCCTTGCTCATTATAACTTTCGTTATCAGGACTCATCCTGAAACAGGTTACACTTATAAGAAGTATATAAACCTTTTTAAAGAAATGGGCTAAAATCGATACTTGTCAAATCCATAAATGCGAATCCTCGTCGAAGCAAGCATAAGCTCTTTCTCCCCTTCCCGTATGCCTTGCAGCAGATAGTGCATTGCTGCCTCCTTGTTTGACTCTAAAAAGCAATATATAGACCTCATCCTTGCTGAGACAATGTGATCAGCGCATTGAAAGATATGGGCAAGCTCTTCCCTAATCTTTTTCTTCTTAATCTTTCCCCTGTCACAGAACATGTGTATCTGCTTCCTAAGCTGGGGATACTCGCCGTAATGGGTACAGGCTATAAGCTTCTTGTCTTCCAGATTATCCTTTATGAAATCTTCAAGAATCTTGTAGCTGAGCCTGACATTCTTTGGCTTCATCAAAAAGAGCAAGGAAGCGCTTTCCGTTTCCGATGTGTAAATGGCATGCCCGTAAAGATGGAACCTGCACCGGCTATAAGAAAAAATGTTTGAGGAATCATCAAGGGAACAATAATCATCAAGGCAGAATTTCTCTTCCATTCCATTTTTATTAACTCAAGAGGATATTTAAATCTTTGCCTTCGTTATCATGCAGTGACAAAATATTCGCCCAAAAGGTTTATATAGAGGACTAAAGGTACTACCTAATTGATGGACGACCTAGATGGTCTGGACCCACCTGTTCCCATTGGACCACAGAAGTGAAACGGGCCATGTGCCGGTGTGATCGTCTTCGGATGAAAGGATTGGTGTGTTGTCCATCGCTTTCCTTTTCTACATATTTTAGATGCGATTAAGGGCACGTAATAAGTCAGCAGCCGCATTCCTGCATAGAGGTCCATCTTTGGATGTCTGAAGGGTAGCCTTTGGCAACAAAAGAAGCTAAGCCGAAAGGTTTTGGCAACCAGACTTATTACTTACGATTTAAGGCAAACATTTATATATTGTTTATAAGGTAACAGGCTTGCAATGAGTAAAGAGAAGAAAAGTCTTAATAAAAGACCTGAACTTTCAGAAAAAGACCTCGACGAAAAGTACATGCTCCCACTTGAAGACACACCTGACAAGCCTGGCGTGTACAGGAAGATTAACCCTGAAGAATTCAAAGGTTACTTGAAGCCACTAAAAGGTCTTGAAAAGCTTATTGGGCAAGAAAGCCCTGTAAACTCAATTTTAGAGGGCCTTGAATTGAAATACAACATAATAATTCTTGGCGATGGAAGAGCTCCTGATTTTGCAGAATTGGTGACTGCGGAATACTCCAAGATTGCAAAGGCAAGAAATGTTGACCAGATAGCATGGTATAATTTTGATAACGAAAACTCTCAGCATACCGACGTGGTTGAGGCTGGCATTGCCTCACAGCTAAAAGAAGACGCGGGGAATCTTCTGGAAAAGATAGAGGATATCATAAATAATCCTGATTCCGAGACTCTTAAGGAACTTAAGGGCAAACAGGTTGAGATACTAAATAATCTAGAACATGAATATTCAGATGAGACAAAAGGATACAAGCAAAAATATCTCGATAAGCTAAGCAAGATTAACATGACAGATAAGGATAGCATATTAATGTACAAAGAGGCCAGGAAAGAACTGGCTGAAAGCGATCTGGAAATTGCAAAAAAACTTGAAGCCCAATATGAACAGAAAAAGAAAGATATTCACAAGAGTTTCCTTAAGAGGGTTGATTTGAATGGCCTAAAGATTAGCGAGGGCTCTGAGATAGTCACAAAAGATGGAAAAGAATTGAAAGACTACAAGAAAAAAGCAATCAAGATTATAACAGAAGACCAAAAGAAAAAGGAGAATTCTATCAAGAGCGAATACTCCAGCAAGCTCCTGAAAAATAATCTCTTTGAAGCCCATAACGGTGGCTTCTCATACTTTAATCCGCTGAGAGTAAGCTCAAAAGAAGATCTTGAAAAAGCCAAGGATATAAAAAAAGAGTATTCAGAAAAACTGCAAGAGCTGACACTCAATAAGGCATTTGAGCTCAAGAAACGTGTTCTGCCTGCTATTAAGGAGATTTACAAGAAAAAGGCAGAGGATGAATTTAAGGATATTGAATCCAAGTATGAAGGTATAGGGGCAGCCGTAAGATACTTATCTTCAATTAAGGAGGATATTGTTAATGATCCTCAAAAATTAGCAAAGAAGGATGAAAAGAATCCCCTTTCAATGCTCTTTGGCGACCCATCCAGACAGAAACTCTACGAGCTCAACATACTGGTGGATAACTCTAAAAACCCTGACAAGCTAATATGCAGAAGCACAGACGGCTTTATTCCTGCATCTGAGATTTTAGGCAATATCCTGCTCAACTACAAGCCTGCCCATCAGAGACTGAAGCCGGGAGAGCTTGCAAAGGCAAATAAGGGCTTCCTTACAATAAAGGATGCTGATCTTTTGCTTTACCTTCCAAACAAGATTCTGACTGAAAAGCTACTGTCTGCCATAGAAAACAAAGAATCGAATATAGGCTTTGCTGAGATGCATTCTGGAATAGAAGCAAAATGCCAGACAGACACCAGGTTGCTGCTCTGCATGGGCGATATAGGGGCTAGTCTTCTTTCAGCCCCATATAACCGGAGATTCAAAAGCAAGTTCAGGAAGATAATCATGTTAAATGACTATATGGAAAATAGTCTTGAGAACAGGATGAAGGTAGCTAGGCTAGTAAAAAGCACTGTCAATGAATTGAAAAATGAGATTGGAGGGAATAAATGCTGCAGCTTCAGTGAGGAGGCTACTGCAAGACTTATTGAATACATGTTGGTGGATTATGGCAAGGACAAGATCTCGCTCAAGTCCCTTAGCCTGTATAAGGATGTGATGACAAGGGCATCGATTTATGCTGCCAAGGGCTGTTGCATCTTTACGAACCCCGAACATGTGGACAAGGCTTACAAAAACATAAGGGATGAAAGGATGCAGAAGATTGAGGACTATTTTGAAGAGCGTGAGAGGAAGTCTAACTTTTCAGACAAGCCCGAGCTTGGCCTGACAAACATGATGTGGGTAGGCTGTACTTCCTTCGGATTTATAGGCGGCTCTACAAAGCTGGGAGTTACTACAAGGCTAAATCGCAAAGGGGAAGGAAAATTCGTCAACATACCAAAAGATTCAGAAAAGGGGGGAAGTTCATTTGTTCAGTCGGCAAAGGCTGTTGAAACGCAAATAAGGGATGAGATAGAAACTCCTGAAACCCAGCTCTGCTCAGATCTGAGAATCGAGACTTTAGAAAGCACGAGCCATATAGATGGCCCTAGCGCAGGGATTGCAATGTATGTTGCCTGCATGTCAGCGCTATCCGGCATTCCTATTAAGCCTAACGTGTTCTTTACCGGTGCAATGATCCCTAAGCTTAACAAGGCAGGAGCAATAGGGGGGCTTGTAGACAAGCAGTCCGGCCCTTACAGGTTCTATCAGAAAACAGGCATGCCTGTTGTAATAGCAGCACCGCAGCACAATAACTTGGACAGGCAGATTGTAGATAAGGATGTGCACGAAGAGATACGCAAGAACAACATAAAGAACTACAGCTTTATGACACCTCATGATGCCATTGAAATAGCTACAGGCTACAAGCACGATTATGTGATTGAGAAGGCAAGACAAAAGAATATAGACAATTATAAGCTGCTAAATAAAGAAAATGAAGGCAAGATAAATAAAAATCTTGTTCTTGAAGCGCTTGCAGAACTTCTTTCAGAAAAGATTGAAATCAAAAAGTAATTTTACTCTTTTTTCTTGAATTTAAAAGAAAGGATCATAAAAAAGCCGCCAAGTTCTTACCTCCGAAAGGTAAAAACGAAAAAGGCGGCAAATTGTTATGGCTATAAATATAGATGTCGAGGCTGTATATAAACCTTTTTGTCAGAGGGGAATATCATTAAATCTTGCCCCAATGCCTAAACTAGCAGCATTTCTGGCTTCTTTTGAAATTTAAGCAGATTATAGTAATTCAAAATTGCCAAAAATTACCGAAAGCTTTATAAGGAAGGGATGGTATTGTTACCATTAGAGAATGGTTAAAAAGAGGTGATAGGAGTGAACTATGACAGGACCCATAAACCTTGCAAGACCATTACTTGTTCTTAGAAAGGAAAAAACATGCATTAGGCCTTACCACAGGCACAAGATGATATACATTGGCAGGAGCCAGCTAGGCAACCGAAATGAATTGAAGAAGCACTTACGTGCGGTATCAAGCACATGGGACAGGGGAAGATATGTGCTGAAGGCTTACACAAAGAATCCCAATTCAATAATGAGGGGAACTGTGAAGTTTGCAGAGATAATAATAGACAGGCAGCCAAAGATTACGTTTTAGCAGTTTTTTTTACTTTTTTTGTTAAGAGAGAAGAATGTTTTCGAGATTAGATTGAAAAGGGGGAACTTTAGCGGAGTTGAGCACGAATATCATTTGGGATTCTTGTTGGTTTTCCATCAGTAGTAAAGACAAGAGTTATTAAGGCAGTAGATTTTGTAATTCTATTGCTCTTGATTGATTGGGAGTAAGTCAAGCTTGTTGTTCCAATCTTGCTAACTTAGGTCTCTGTAGTAAGATCTTCTCCTTCATAGATTTGAGCAAGATAATCTATATCAATATGACGAATCATAGGTTTTATATTGTAATCATTATCTAATCTCTCAAAACTGAATTCTGCTCTTTCAAAGAATGCCTTATGCCCAAGCTTATACCATTCTTAGATGAGCTGCATATTTAGCATGATTACACTCATCAATAGCTTCTTCTGTAACTTTCAAATCTATACTTGCTTTTTTCATCTTTTGACCTCGATATCTCTAGGCTAGTAACTTCCCTATAAAGCTTTTGGTGAGCCTTTAATAACAAAACATGACCCTAAAATAACAGTCACTAACCTGCTTCTAAAAAAGTTAGTATTAAATACTTTAATTTTTTTCTTTATTCCATGGGAAAGCCATTCTGGGAAATAGTGAATAGCGTAATATCTAAGTCTGACATAATACTTGAAGTTCTAGATGCAAGATTTCCTTATGAGACTAGGAACGAAGAGATAGAAGCAAAGGTAAGAAAATCCCAGAAGACAATACTTTATATTTTCAATAAGTGTGACCTTGTTGAGAAACGGGAATTAGAAAAACTAAAGTTGAAGCCTTCTGTGTTCATTTCTGCAACCAAGCATCTTGGCACTTCTATACTCATGAAGAGCCTTGCAAGGCTAGCTGCCAAAAAAAAGGTTGTCATAGGGGTAGTAGGCTATCCGAACACAGGTAAGAGCTCTGTCATAAACGCCTTGAAAGGGAGGTCTAGTGCTTCTTCTTCTCCACAGTCAGGGCATACCAAAGGTGAGCAACTTATCAAGATAAGCAAGAATATTTATCTTATAGACACTCCAGGTGTGCTTCCATACAAGGAGAAGGATGAGGTGAAGCATTCGCTTATAGGGTCTTTGGATTTTTCTAGGGTCAAGGATCCTGAAGATACTGTGCTGAAGATAATTCAGAAGTATTCACGTGCAATAGAGAAGCATTATGGAGTTAGGCATGATGCTCCAGAAGAAGTTCTTGAAAATATCGCTGTTAAAAAAAACAACCTTAAGAAAGGTGGGAAGCCAGACATAAAAACTACAGCAACAGCAATCTTAAGAGACATACAGAGAGGCAAGCTTACTTTAGGGGCACGACCCTGATTTTCTTCTCGTTTCTCCAGTAGTTCTTGAGGTTGACAAGCTCATATTTCTTTATGCCCTTCTTTTCAGCCCAGGCCTTGGCTGATTCCTCGCTCTTGAAGGTTTTCGGCCTTTTTGCCCTTGCCCTTGATGCGTCCCGTATCTTTCTTAGATGGGTTGGGGAACGCGCCATCCTTTTCTGTTTTGCATGTACCTTTGTCATAAGCTATTAAGGGTTCAGGATTAGTTTATAAGCGTTTCTGTTGCGTGGGCTGTCAAATTTAGTCTTGATAAAAGTTAGAAGTCTGCGCTGTTGCATTTGTTGCTGTGGAAGTTCTTTTTGAGATTTAATATGATTTTTCTTCTATCTGGAAATCTATTCCAGCTGCCTTAGATTAAATCCTGTGTAACGGGCTGGATTTGGAGAGGATTAAGAGCATAGCTTTCCCAGTTGAGACTTGACAGGCACTGTTGCACAATGCTTATAAATAGCCTATAAGTTATATCTTTAAAAAATGAAGAAGGTATCACGAAGAATGTTTTTGGAAGCAATGTTAATAGGGGGAGGGGCTGCTGTAACAGCTTCGGCATTAGGTGCTGCCGGGCTTTATGCAAATGCAGCCGGCATTTCGGGGATTAAGTCTGATTTTTATTATCTTGAACAGCTAGTAAGGGGCTACACCCTAAAACCTAAGAATATGATACTTGCAGACTCACATGCGCATTTTTTAAAGATAGATGATGGGAATATCCTTAAAGAGGTTGTTTCCACTATATCAGATAAACTGGATTGGCAGTCTATAAGCACTTTTGTAAGGGATGACGGCTTGTGCCTTAGAATGAGTTATGAAGATTTCTCTAAAGCTCTCAGAAGCTATCTTCCTAAGCGCTTTTCTTGGGTGATGTCGGATGCTTATGCTACTGTGCTTCATGATCATGAGCTAGAGAAAGACATAGCCCTAATAAGGTCACAGGAGGTTGAAGCCTTCAACCCGGAGAACAAGTCTCATGAGGTCCATATCTGCTTAGAAGGATGTGACTATGTAAAAGATTATATGGATGCTAGGACAGTTGTTGAGCATGGCCTTAAGGAAAATGCATTTGTAATGATAAATCACCCTTTTGCTAAGCCAGCAAGGATATTCAAATACTGGTTCCCTAACAGAAAAGAGAAAGATTTCCTTAGGAAACTTGCGCTTGAGTATGAAGTCATTTTTGAGGGTCACAATATGATTAACTCGTTATGGATGGCAGCTTCAAATGGTGCAGCAACTGAATTTTTTTGTGATGTCTCCACTAGATCTGGAAAAAATATCCAGCTTATAGCAAACACAGACCTTCATTCTGCAGATCTCGAGTGTACAAAGGAGCAAATAGGGCTTTCAGGAACCCTGTTTGATAAAAAATACAGTGACATCAGGTCGCTTACTGGCAAGGAGATCATAGAAAAGAAGAAAAAGCTTATATTCTCTGGAGATTATTCAACATTAAAGAATTCAGCAGGGCCAAAAATGGTTTATGAAGCTATGGTCAAAAAAACCAGGTGGTAAGAATAGAAGAAGTTGCAAAAGGTGTGATGTCAAGGTATAGGAAGCATGAGTTACAGGCAATCCTCCATAACTCTGATAATGCAAATCAGGTAATTGTATCTGACTTTGATGGCACAATACACAAAGGTTTATGGGAAAGGAAGCTTGGCGGAATTTCTAATGCTGATCTTGCGATTCTCACGACATTTTACCTTCCATTGGCACAAGTCCCGGGATATGTGGCAAGAAACATGAAGTTCTTCCTTTATGAGAAGAAAAAGAGACCGTCCAACATAGAAGACATATCTCAATTCCAAGAAATGCTGATATTAAGATATTACAACGAGGTAATAAAAGGCACGCCAAAAAAGCCCATTGAAAAAGCTGCATCCTTATTGCCAGAATTGTCTTATCCTACTTCCAAAAGGTGCTTGATAGAGCTAAGAAAGCATTCCTCAAAAGCAGTCATTATCAGCAAGACCATTGACATAATACTTGAGCCCTATTGCAGGTGGTTCCAGAAGAGGGGAGCTGGGGTAAGCCATAGGGGAAACACCCTCATCTTTGACAATAAAAAGCTCAAGGGAGTTATAGGAGAAGTAACAAGAATCGAGGACAAGAAACGGGTTTCTGCAGAAGAGATTCATGGATTTGAAAGGGCAATAATCCTTGGGGACACTTATCAGGACGTAGGAATGTTTGAAGCTGCGGAAGATTTGGGCATAGATTGCTTAAAAGTGGCTATCCAGCCAAAGCAGGAAGAGCTTGTAAAAAGATCTGATGTGGTGGTTTATTCTTGGGGGGATTTTTACGAACTTGCAAAAAACTTAAATAAGGGATGTATTTAAGATAAGAGTATGTGGAAGAAGGCTATTAAAGGCGGAGTCAAAGTATTGGCTGTTGCAGTAGTAGCAATAATTGCAATAATCCTTATATCAAAGAGTTTTAATCAAGAAAAAGAGGACCCAGTAGTATCAGCATATTGGGAGGTGAACAATGGCCTGCTTTCTTTTACCAACATTGAAGAACTCAATTATACAACAGAAATAGCAGAGGAGGGAAGCTGGTACATTATTTACAACATAACTTACATGAGCCGGGGCAAGGAGATTTACGCGCAGGCCTATGTTCCGAGGGGAGGAGGGCTCAATAAGGGCATTGTCACGCTGCACGCTGCCGGCGCAACAAAAGAGCACCATAAGCAGCTAGACAAGAAGCTGCTCCTTAACGGCTACACTGCAATTGCCATAGACCAAAGGGGGCACGGAATGACTGGCGGTGAATCCCCATCCCTGCAGCAGGATTATGAGAGATTCCTAAGGAATGAGGAGCCGATAATCTATCTTTATGTCTATGATGCGCTGCTTGCCGGAAGAATACTAAGGGACCTGGGTGCAGAAGATGTCGCTTACTTTGGCGAGAGCATGGGCGGAAGGTTTGCCATAATTGCTGCCGCTATGGATGAGAATTCCTCAGGAGTGTTTGCCTACAGCACAGGGGGCATAGAGGTTGCTGGAGAGAGGACATCTTTTATAGACTCAATAGACCCTAACAAGTATGCTGACAAGATATCCCCAGGGAAGATAGTTATTTACCATGCTCCTGCCGATGATGTAATTCCAATCTGGATGGCTGAAAAGCTTTATGTCTTAGCAAAAGAACCTAAGAAGTTCGAGCCGTTAAGGGGCACCTGCATACACGGCTATTGCGATCTTATGGATGAATATATGTTTAGAGACTTGGAATGGATATTTTCAAAGTAAAAAACTTTATAAACAGGCTGTCTTTTACAAAACCAGTAATGGGCCCATGGCTCAGCCCGGCTAGAGCACTCGGCTCTTAACCGAGGGGTCGGGGGTTCAAATCCCCCTGGGCCCATAGAAATTTCATTTTTTAGTTTGGGTTGATACCCCACAGCTTGCTGTGGTTATTCCCTTTTACCTCCGAGAGTTTTATAAATATAAAGTATATTCCCTTATTAGAAATTAGATGCTTGAAAGGCACTCCAATGGAGAAAACGGTTTC
>JBDRFS010000121.1:0-6113 GCA_043818535.1 Candidatus Woesearchaeota archaeon | reverse complement strand
CCTTCAAACTCGGGGGCAAGCTTTGCAAGGTCCTCTTTCATCATCTGGCAGCCATAGCACATCTCTGTCCCAAATTCCATGTATGCCGGGAAGTCGCTCTCTAAGACCTGGTCATAGAATGTGTCAGGAGTTACATGGGCTACTTCTCCTGGAGGGCCTAATGGCGGGCCAGAGGTGCCAGATTCGCACCCAAAAGCTGTAGCGGTTAGAATTGCGGCTGCTAATGTGCCTTTTAGGAATTTTCTCATCATTTTAATGGACTTATAGGGGTTGGATTTATAAGTTTTTTGAGAATTCAAAGCTCGTTTACTGAGAAAGCAATATTTCTTCTTTTGAACTCTTCCTTGACTACTTCTATGGAGCTTTCCAGCTTGTCTTCTGATAAATGCGCTGCGGCAGCCTTTTTGTGTCCTCCACCCCCAAGCTTTTCTGCTATGTCATTGACTGCATACTCAGGATTGAATTTTGGATTAATCCCAAAAGCTATCTTGTGGCTGCCTGGCTGCTTTGAGACTATTGCAATAACATTAAAGCCTAGCTTGTAAAGGCATAGCATCAATACCCAGTCTTCCAGCTTTTCTTTAGAGATTAGTATAATCCCTTCTTTGCTGTTTTCTTCTTTTATGCTTTTTGCTATTTTTACTACTTTCTTAAAATTTAGAAGCTGGCTTTCCATCTTCTGCCTGAAATCTTCCCTTTTGAAGGCTTCTTCAGGCGAATTATTTATAAGATAGTTGAAAAGCCCTGTAAAAGCATTAACATCTTCGTTTACGCAGTCTATAAGAATGCTGTACTTCCATGCCTGGTCACATTTTTCTAATTCTTCCAGAGAAGCTGGTGGGAGACTGCTGTAGGTTGCAGAGTCTGTCCTTCCTATTGCCTTTTCCATTTGTTCTGAAGTTTTCTTTTCCTCTTCGCTTAAGAGGGTGTTGGCTACCAGTGAATATGCAGATATTGCTTCCGGGTTGAAGTGGCAGTGCTTTATTATTGTTTTTTCAACATATTTTGCTGAGGTTTCATGGTGATCAAAGAACCATTCAATGCTTTTCCCAAAAGGAGGCATGTCTGTTGATGCAAGCACTTCAAAGCTGTTGAGCAGGGTGACAAGCTCTTCTGAGTGCAGGTAAGCGTGGTTTAGTGGTATGAGGATGCAGCCTTTTGTGTTGATATGCTTTGCAACTTCAACCATTGAGAACATGCCGTCCGGGTCTTTTATGTGGGTTATCAATAGTTTTTTCCCTTTTGAGGTTTTTAGGATTTTAATTAGTCTCTCTACATTTTTGTCCATGGTTGTTTGTTAGATAGAAGGAGTTAATAAAATTATCTGCCCCAGCGCTTTTTCCTGTCTTTTTCCATTGGCTGTTTTCTTCCTAAAAATGACCAGAATCCTCTTGGCTTTAGCTGAGGTGGAACACTGAAAGCTCCTTGTGGTCGTGGCGGGACTCTTGGCTTCTGCATTGCCGCTTGTCTTGTCTGGTATTCTGAATAGCCTTTAGGAGTTCCTGCTCTTGGAGAAGAGTAGCCTGCCGGAGGTGAAGACGAGAACATTCTTCTTATAAAGCTCTTCTTGGGCGGGCCAGCTATTGGGGGCTTGTAGCCTTTTGGTTGAGGCGGAATCTTCCTTGACTCTTGCATTGCTTGTTTTCTCCTGAAAAATGATGAAAAGCCTTGAGGTGGTGCTGCTGGCTTTCTTGCCCCTTCCATTGCTTGTTTTCTTTTGGAATATGAAGAATAGCCTTCTGGTGGAGATGCAGGCCTTCTTGCTCCTTCCATAGCCTGCTTCCTTCCGAAATATGACCAGAACCCTTTGGGCTTCATCTGTTGTGGAACACTGAAAGCTCCCTGTGGCCTTGGCGGCACTTGTGGCTTTTGCATTGCCGCCTGTCTTGCCTGGTATTCTGAATAGCCTTTAGGTGTTCCTGCCCTTGGAGCAGAGTAGCCTTTTGGTGAGGGCTGCATTTGTGGCTTTGGCCTGCTTGAGAAGAACTTTCCTAATATACCTGGCTTCTTCTGCGGCATGGGCTGTGGAACTCTTTGCTGGGGCATTGGTCCTCTTGGTCTTGGCCCCTTCCCAGCAATCTGTACGCCTGCCTTGTCTGCCTCCCTGAATGCCTTGTCAACGCTTCCAAACACTCTCTTGAACATTCCAGGCCTCTTAACCTTTGGACCGGCTTGAAGCTGGTGGCTCATTGGGGTATAAGCTGGTGAAGGCTTCTTGCCAAGCTTCTCCCATGCTTCCCTTCCTGGTGGATGCTGTTCCCATTGAGGCTTCTTTCTGAAAGGCCACCATCCTTTTTTGACAGGCCTTATCTTGCTTAGCGGGCCTTGTGTGGCTTTCCTCCAGCCTCCGATGTTGAGCTGTGATTTTTCAATTGGGATAGTTTTTATTGGCCCCTGCTGCGGCTGTATAATTTTCTTCTTTGATTCTTCTGCCAGCCTTTTCCTTCCTTCTGCTCCCCTTCTTGCAGCTTCCTCTTGTGTGCGCTGCTGCTTGAGCCTATTCATCTCTTCCCTATGCCTTTCCTTATCAGCATTTAAGTTGTGCTGGCGCTCCTTCTTCTCCATATTGCGCCTCATCTTTTCAGCTTCTGTTTGCTCTTTCATCTGATTCTTCTCCAAGTCCCTTATCTTATTCTGATGCTTTCTCTCTGCCCTGTTTCCCATCCAGTCGCCAAGCCTGCTAAAGAGTCCTGGACCAGAAGGTCCTGCAGGAGCTCCTCCACCCCTCCCTCCAAACAGCTTTCCAAGCAGCCATACGGCTAATAAAAACGCTACGACAAATATTACCAGCCACCAGTGGAATGGCAATCTTCCCAACCACTGGGAATTAAACAAGTAAAGAAGATATTCCAATGCTTCTCCCCCGAAATGCTTGTTGGAATAGCCAAAGTATCCAGCACCTGATACAAGGAACAGTAGTCCAAGCACTGAAAGCAGGTAAAGCAGCCTTCTTCCCCATCCCGGAGCGCAGATAAGGCTTGCAACAAAATACGGGATAAGAAGCAATGCAGCAATGAACAGGTAAGTCTTGAAAGCATTAACCCAGACAACGGGCATAAACCTTATGGCAATGAATGATATTATCAATGAAATAACTATGACAATCCTTCTTTCTTCCTCTGCCTGGAAGGCCTTCATTGCACCAAAGTAAAACGCACAGAACAGCACCATCCATAATGCTATCTTAATAAAAATTTCAGAACCGGCAGCGTCAAAGGCATTTTCCAAGCCTGTTTGTACAATGCCTTTCCTTGCAGCCAGTACAAACGGCAAGGATAAAATGCATGCTGCTAAAAATGGCACCTTCTTCATATATAACCCTAATAGTCCTCGTAAATATATAAAGGTTTCTTTCTTAAGGCTTAAAGTCTTCCAGGAAAGGATAATTCTTTACTTTTTCCATAGCCTCATCCTTTGCAAAATCCTTGTAGCTTGGGGCGTCAACAATGCTTTGGTTAGTAACTATAGCATAATCAACAGGCCCGTCAACAACATCATAGCCCTTAACCAGAATCTGCCAAGGGACAAACTTGTTGTCTATGTCATCCCCGCTAAGATGATAGACAACCTGCTCTATGTTATTGATGTGGTCCTCGCCTTCCTGTGCAGTAGCCTCTGGATGTGTAGGATCCAAAACCATGGGCTTTATCACCCTGCCGTCAGGGCTTACCAGCACTATGTCCAGGTCATTTACCAAATTCCTTGCAGAATTTAATGAGCCCATAACATCAGTATACGCCATTGTAACTTTTATAGGCTCCCACGGATTGCTTATCTTAAGATTATAGAGGTCATACCCTCCTGTTTCACTGATATCCCCTTCCATGAACCTGTGCATCCGGACAGCCTCTTCTGCCTTGGCAGCATCAACATGGCCGAACCCTGACTGGTAATCCGCATAATAGGGGCCAATGTCCCATGCTGTACCTGCAAGAAGCGCCTTCAATAGATGAGGTGATATATCGCCTAAATGCCTATCTGAATAACGCTGGTTTAGGAGAAGGCCAACACCAGCAGTAAGCGGGGCTGCCATGGATGTTCCGCTCATTGAGGCATATGGCACCCCATAAGAGTAATTGCTTCCGACAGATATTACTCCAATATCTCCTCCCCCTCCATAGTTTACAACAGTTATCCCCATCCTGCCGTCATCAGTCGGCCCAAAGCTGCTGTAATATGCTAATGCGATATAGCCGTTCTCGTCAATCATTGTTGCCCCTACTTTTATTGCATTTTTTGAAGTGGCTGGGATGCCTATTGTCGCATACCCTATCTCATCACCTTCCATAAAGCAGCGGGTGTATCCCCTTTCATTCCCTGCAGCAAAAAGCACAGCCAAAGGGCTGAGGCCAAAAGGCCCTTTTATCATAAAGTCAACAAGGGCAGCGCTTGACTCATAGTCACCGTTGAACTCGCATGGATACCCATTGCCAGAAACATTGCTGCCAGTGGAGCTTGTAAGGAGATCCACTCCTTCAAGGCCAGCGTGTGCGAACTTGACAAGCAGGTTGTTTGGCACGTTATAGTAGCAGTAAGGTATGCAGGGCCCGTGAAACATTGAGAGGATGTGCGCCTTAGGAGCCACTCCCCGAAACATTCCTTCAAACTCCCTTTTGTCCTCAGAGGCATTAAACAGCTTGCATACGTCTTTCAGTGCGCCATATATGTGCCAGCTGTCGCAGATGTCTTCAAGCCCTTCAATTGTGAAGGAGCCGTCTCCTGCAACAGTGCCTGCAACATGGCTCGCATGGCCGCTGCCTTTCCTGTATTCATCGCAGCAAGTGAAGTATTTCACCCTTCCTTCATAGTCAGGATGCTCATATATCAGGCCAGAATCGTACACTGCAACCTTTGTTCCTGTACCGTCAAGATCCGGGAATTCTTCTTGCAATGCATTCACCATGGAAATTCTCCTGCCATTGAAGTTAAGCTCTGAGAATGGGATTGTAGCATACTCTACATGTTCCACCTCATCAAGCTCTCCCAGAGACTCTACAAGCTCCTGAAACTTGTCTTCGCTAACAGTAATGTTCGCCATGCTTATCGCATCCTCTGTGCTAGCCAAAAGCCCCATCTCCTTTGCCAGCTTTATTGTATCAAGCGTGGAATTGACTGTTCCCCCTAGTGCGCTTATCTTGCTTATCATTTTTGCTGGCTTAATATCCTTGTGGAATGTGACATTAACCCCGACAATATCCTTGCCTTTGGACCATGGCGCCATCTTTCCGATGTTTGGGCTTATCTTGTCTTCTGGCAGGATATCCCCTGCATATCTCAATGGATTGGAGTTGAGCTTTCCTTCAAGGCCATTAATGCCTGCAGGGACTGAGGCATAGTAAGTCTTTGATGATATTGGGCTGAGTATCTTAATGCCGTCTGAAGCCAGGTTCTTTTTTTCTTCCTGGGTTAAGTTGCGGTCATACTGCAGCATCACATGAATCCTGCCTTCAGCATTGCTTATCTTATCCTTTACTTCAGAAGATATTGCCTCTAAGGAATCTGTCTTTATGGTCCTGCTTTTCAGCTCAATATCTGTGCTCTCATTAACGTTTACTTTGTGGGTTATTGGCCTGTCCGACTCACATGCTGCAAGCATAAATGCAGCCGAAGCTATATATGGAAGGCCTCTTTTAAAAAAATTCATTTTATCACCGCAAAATTTGACCTTTTATAGATTTAAATGCTTTATTGGGATGCAGAATCTATTTATTTTTTAGCAGCCTGAGCTTCTACTTTTATTGCAGAAGAAAGCATTGCGATCTTAAGAAACAGAAGAAGGAATGCTGGCTTCTAATAAAAAAAGAAAAGACACTACTTAATCTCATAGAAAATTACTGAAATTTGCTCGTATCTTGTAGTAAAGCCATGGTCTCTACCAAAACTACCACCCATCAGCCTCATACTGCTTTCCACCCCTCCAATCATAAATGCATTAGCTCTTTTGGAACACATATCCCTCTGATTCGAGTTGCAGTTAAGTGTCATTTCTAAACTATCTTCATCTGATATACTATCTAAATCATCATTA
Source organism: Candidatus Woesearchaeota archaeon (assembly GCA_043818535.1). GTDB lineage: Archaea > Nanobdellota > Nanobdellia > SCGC-AAA011-G17 > GW2011-AR17 > JBDRFS01. The sequence continues at coordinate 85 of JBDRFS010000121.1, read as the reverse complement.
TACTTTTCCACCATAGCATCCACTCTAGAACATCCTTCTTCGTAATCCCCTATGTCAAAATCATCTTCAAGATCCTCTTCCTTAG
>JBDRFS010000120.1:0-20122 GCA_043818535.1 Candidatus Woesearchaeota archaeon | reverse complement strand
TTTACTTAATATCCCTTGTTTTTTTTAATAATCTATTTTACTTGATACCGCTTGCCTTTTATCTTTTATGGATAATTGCAGGTTCAATGGAAATCGCAGTACATGACAAATCCTTAAAATATTTTTTTATTAGCATGCCTTTATTTTTCCTTTTCCATATAAGTTATGGCTTAGGGGTGTTTATGGGCTTTAGCAGGAAATTTGATCCCAAACTACACTTGGGTGCCCAGGTAATCAAAGTAATAAAAAAGAAGGCATTTGGAAAAAAATGGTAAAGCAGCTGTTAAGGTTAATATGCAAGAGAAAAGTTATGCCTTCTAACTTAATTTATTTTGTAACAAACAAATGCAATTGTAAATGCAAACATTGCTTCTTTTGGAAAGAGATTAACAAACAAGAGAAAGAATTGGGTTTAGAAGAAGTACAACAGGTTTCAAAAACTATTGGTACTTTGCTTTACTTGAATATTACTGGCGGAGAGCCTTTTCTTAGGAAAGATCTTCCTGAAATTGTAGAAGCCTTTTACAAAAATGCAAAAACAAAAGCTGTAGTTATTCCAACAAACGGCACATTGACTAAGGCAACAGTTGACATGGTTACTAAGATGGTTCAAAATTGTAAGGGCTTAAACTTAGTGATTTATGTTTCTATTGACGATATTGGCGAGAAGCATGATAAAATAAGAGGCTTTAAAGGAGCATTTGACAAGGCGGCTGTTACTCTTAAAGAGTTGAAGAAGATTAGGAATGTTAGTGTGGGCACTTTAAGCACGTTTTCTTCGCTTAATCAGGATAGGGCAAAAGAGATATACTATTATATCCGGGACGAGCTTAAGCCGGAAATAGCTTACTTTAATGTTATTAGGGGGGATGCAAAAGATGCTTCTGTTAAGAATATAGATATTAATAAGTATAAGGAATTATGTGATTTAATCGAAAAAGATATGGTTTCTGGAAAACTTTCTGGTTACAGGAGCCAATGGTTCTGGCCATTATCTCTAGCTTTAAATTTAGAGACGCATAAAACTGTTTTAAAGACATTAACCGAAAAAAAGTATAACTTGCCCTGCTATGCAGGATCACTTAGCGCAGTAATGTACAGCAACGGTGACATAATGCCTTGCGAGCTTCTTAACTTAAAAATAGGCAATGTAAGGGATTATGGCTATGATTTCAAAAAACTTTGGAACTCTGAAAATGCAGAAAAGATAAGAACAACAATTAAACATACAAGATGTTTTTGTACGCACGAATGTTTCATGAACATAAACCTCCTTTTTAATCCAAAACGTATTCCTTCATTGCTTTACAAAAGCTTTAAACTCATTTGCGACAGATTACGATTGCGTGCGTAAACCAGTCCCTGAAACTATATTCTACTTTACAGCTTCTGAATCCAGAGTTTTTTGCTCTTTCTTTAATGTTTAGCTTTTTAGAAAACAGGTTTATTTCGTCAGGGAATAAGTCGATGTTCTTTCTAAATACCTTATTTGCTATAAACTCAATGGTATTAGTGCTAAAATGGTAATGTCCATTTAATGGTGGCCAGAATAAAATTGCATAAGATCCGGACTTTAGAACTCTTGAAAACTCTTTTAATGCCTTTTCTATCTCTTCTAGAGTAAAATGTTCCATAACTCCTAAGTTCCAAATCCCATCAATTGAGGAATCCTTGAATGGAAGCTTAAAAATGTCAGCCTTTATGGTTTTATCTATCTGTTTTACTTTCTTTGCTTTCTTTAACGCGCTTTCTGATAAGTCTATAGCTATTAAAGTTCTTTTACACTTTTTTACTTTAACTGTAGTTTGAGAACTTCCTGAACCACACTCTATGCAGATACCTTTTTTTGGAAAATACTTGTTAATGTAAAAAGCAACAGCATTTGCAATAATATTTTCCCTATAACTTTTCAATATTTTGCCAAATCCGGAATCTTCTTTTAAGTTTGACCAATGTCTCTCCCAATCTTTGTTCATTTTCTTTTAAACAGGAATTTTGTAAAGGCAATTCCACCCTTAATAATCTTTTTCCTGGTTAGAGGATCTTTTAGTTTTGTTAAATAGTATAGTATAATTCTTGGCCTAAAATAAAATGCTTTCCATGCTTTTTTATAATAATACTCCAATTCTTCTTTTGTCAAATCTTTTGGTATGAAGTTTGCTGAGTTGAACATGTTAACTTTCTTCCAGCTTTTATCAAATTCCCCATACTTGTCAGCGATTTCATATGCTTCAGCCCCAGGCATAGGTGTAAAATAAGTCATATGGAAGTCTGTTAACGGAACTCTTTTAATAAAAGCTAATGTTTCTTTGATTGTTTCTTTTGTTTCTCCAAAGTTTCCAAGCATAAACAAGCCCTTTACTTTAATTCCAGCTTTGTATGTCATACGTATTGCTCGTTCAATATCTTCGACTTTAACTTCCTTATTAAGGATGTCAAGTATCTTTTGCGAACCGCTTTCACAGCCAAAATTTATTTGCCAGCAGCCTGCCTTTTTTAACAATTTTAACATTTTTGGGTCTAATGTATCAACTCTGCCCATGCATGACCATGTAAGGTCTATTTTTTCTTCAATTATTCTTTCACATATATCTTTTAGCCTTCTCTTGAAAAGCAGGAAATTATCATCTTCTATAAATAGTTCTTTTATTCCGTATTCCTTTTGCAAGTGCTTAATCATTTTTATTACATAATCTGCGCTATGTGCCCTGCAAAGGTTACCAAAAACGCTTCTGTCACAGAACAAGCATTGTCCTGTACATCCTCTTGAAGTTATAAGAAGTGTTGCAGGAGACCGGTTTAAAGAATCTGCAGCAGGCTGGTAGTATGTTACTAAGTTTGGCAATAAGTCCCATGCCGGAAACGGAAGTTTGTCTAAGTCTTTTATATACTTCCTTTTTCCTGTGAATATAAGCTTATTATTTTCCCTTATTATTAAGCCAAGAACATTCTTCCTTTCTCCTTTGTCAAGAAGTTCAATAAGAGTATCTTCTCCTTCGCCAATAACTCCGATGTCAAATTCTTTAAACCTTTCCATGGTTTCTTTTGGAACAGCTGTTATGTGCGGCCCTCCAAGAATAACTTTAACCTTTTTCTTTTCTTTTACTCTTTTTGCAACAGCAGCAGCAGTATAAATAGACATTGTTGTCGATGTAATAGCAAGGTAATCTGGATTTTCTTTAAGTATTGCTTTGGCTGTCTCGTTGCAGTTCATCTTTAAGGCTAGTGCATCAATTATTTTTGTATTATGGCCTTTCTTTCTTGTAACTGCTGCAAGTATTGTTATTCCTAACGGGGGAAGCTCACTGCCGCCTTCTCCCAAGTCATTGTATAGGTCGTCAAGAGACAATGGTGGGTTAAGAAAAACGATTTTAGCCAAGTTTTATCGCCCTCTTAATTCTGTCAACTGTAAACCTTGAAAGGGTTACAAAAGCTTTTAAGATTTCTGTTCTAGAGATTTTAGAGATTCCAACACGTCTGTCTTCAAAGATTATTGGGATTTCTCCAGTCTTGAATCCTGCTTTTTGGCACCTGTAGAGCATCTCCATTAAAAAGGAGTAGCCATTAGAAAAAATGGTGTCTAGTTCTATTACCTTTAATACTTCTGCTTTATAACATCTAAATCCGGCGGTACAATCTCCTGCTTTTAGGCCAAGCATTATGTGTGCAAGAGTATTGGCACTTCTACTTATTACTTTTCTTGACCAGCACCAGTTCTTTGTACCTCCACCCTGCACGTATCTTGAACCGATTGCTATATCACAATATTGCATTTTCTTTATTAATGCTGGAAGGTACTTTGGATTGTGAGAAAAGTCAGCATCCATTGTTATTGCTTGATCATAGGATTTCTCTAAAGCAAACTTAAAGCCGGCGATGTAGGCTGTTCCTAAACCCAATTTCCCGCTTCTTTTTATTAGGGACAGCCTTCTGCCATACTTTTCTCGAATAAGTTTTGTTACAATTTTCCCAGTTTTGTCTGGCGAATTGTCATCAACTACTACAACATTTAAGTTCAGCTTAGATTCATCTGAAACGTTAAAGATATCTTTTACAAGATTTTCTATGTTTTCCTTTTCATTATATGTTGGCAGTATGATAATTATTTTCATTTATTTTCTCCTACAAGGTATAAGCATGCTCTTTTTCCGGATTTTTTTTGCTTTAGGCCGCAGGACTCCAATTTTTCACAGGATTGGTCTGAAGCTATAATATACGAGGTGTTTAAAAATCTTGCGGTGTTCAGAAGTTCATCACATTCCAATGTGATTAAATTATAATTTACTTCTCTAAGTTTTGCGTAATATTCTGGTGTGATTAGTGCAGTATACCATCCCCCTGGAGTTGAAAGATTATAATAAATAGATGCGTAACTGTACAATGCGTTTGAATATATTGTTGATCCTGTCTCGCCCAATACCAAGAACTTATCGTCAACAAGGTCGAGCATGGAAACAATTTCCCGTTCATATTCTCCAGGAACAATAAAGCTTGGAGTGTGTACGAAGCTAATAATTATGCTTATTATAGCAAAACTAATCAGGGCAAGGATTATGAGTTTGCTAATCGCCTTTGAAAAATCATGTTTTAAGAGCAGGAATATTGCAAAGAATGCAAAATAAAGCAGGTAAACGTCGGGGTAGATATATTTGAATAGTGGTAAGTATATTATCAGGCCTGTAAAAACGAGTACGCTTAGTATTAATACTGGCAAAAAGAACAAAAGGTCTCGGATTCTTTTATCCCAGCAGAAGTAGAATACTGCTATGAAAACTAATGGGATTACTAATGCGGCAATACTTTGTGCGAAGTAAGCACTGTCGAATCTTAGAAGAGTTTCTGTAAGTACAAGTCCAGTTCCGGCTGTTTTTCCAAATGCACTTAAGTAAGGAATCCACCAGAAAGATGTAACTGCTAATGCGGCGATTATTGTTATTCCAATAATCCTACGTTCTTTTGATATAAAGAACAAACTTGCCAATGTAAGCAGGCTTAGTATTGCAACTGTTTGGTGGGAAAGCAGCACTATTGCTGTGGGGATTATCAATAACAAAAATTTCTTATCTATTTTTTTATCTTTGTAATATAAAGCTGCTAATGCTATTATGATGAAATTCAGCCACGCAAAAAGCTCAGGTACTCTGCCAAGCCGTATGAAATTGCCTATTGCTATTGCGTTGGCAAAAAAGAATATGAATAAAGCAACCCTTTTTGTTATTGACAGCTTATGCAGCTTACCTAAAAAATAAATGCTTACGAATGCTAAGACATAAATAGTTATCATTGATACAAAAAAGGTTATTTGCACATTATTTGTCAAATAATATAATGGGTAAGCAAATATGTACCATCCAGGCATAGTTATCTTAAAGGTTGTAAAGCCATTATACCAGTAAGGGCAGAAGTTGTTGTAGCCGCATTTTTTTAGAAAATCCAATTGTGCCATGTAAGATGACATATCATTAGTATAATCTAAAGGGAATATCTTCATCATTTGTGATTGGTCAACTAATTTGATAATGAAGCATAGGCTAAGAAATATTATTGGGATTAGAAGCCATAACTCTTTTTTCTTAATATCCATCTTATTTAAGTTTTGAAAAACAAGTTATAAAGTTTATGAATATACTTTAGTTCTGAACTTTCACATTTTTCTGTTAAAGGCAGCTAAAATTCAAGCTATTTCAACAATTTTTCCGTTGTATATACAGTTTGTTCCAGTAATTCAGTAACTTATGGATTCTCTTAAAACTCAATTACTATCTTTATGTCTTCAGGGCTTTTCTCAAATGCTTTCTTGAAAGAATCACTATTGACTCTTCTTGTGATGAATTTTTTGAGGGTTCCTGGCCATTTAGCCTCGAAATCATCCATATCCTTTATGCCTTGTGCGTAATCCGCAATATTCGCATTAACAACCCCTACTACAGCCTTATTCCCTAATACCATGTCTAGGTTGATCTCTTCCAGGGGGAAGTATAGTCTCTTGTTCCCGCCTGTAATGCTTGTAAGGCACAGTACCCCGTTTGTATTTATAAGCTTGAAGACATCGCTTATCCTCTCTACAGAGCCGCTTGCTTCTATGATTATGTCAAATTTGCCGAGTTGGCTTAATTCAGTATCTTGAACGCTGACATATTCTGCCCCAATCTCTTCTACAATCGAAGATTTAAGATTGCCCCTTTTGCTCCATGCTGCGACCTTTGTATCAAGCCCTTTGTTCCTTAGAATCATCGCCACTAGCAGTCCTATAGGTCCTGCACCCAGGACTAAAGCCCTTTTTGGGTTCCACAGCATCCTTTGTTGCACACTGTAAGCCTGCCTCACAGCCTTCTCAGAGAAGCTCAAGGGCTCCATCAGCACACCAACATCACGGAACTTCTCTGGGACCCTTACAAGAAAATCTGGTTCCTCAACAAAATATTCTACCATTGAGCCGTGAAGGCCCTTTATCCCGGTTTCTACAAACTCCCCAGAGAGGCACATATCAGTCTCTCCAGTTTCGCAGTTAACACACTTGCTGGTGCAGGGCCTCCTAACAGTCCTTACGACAAGGTCACCAAGCTTAAGGCCTTTAATTCTTTCCCCTGTCTCTTCAACAACTCCAAGAGACTCATGGCCCATAATCAGGAAGTTTTCTCCTTTTGGAGGTTCGCCGTACAATCCCTCATATATCTCCAAATCGGTCCTGCACACTCCTGCTTCCAAAACCTTAACCAGGACATTGTTGGCGGTGCATACCGGCTTCTTAATATGCATCAAAGATACCTTTCCCTTTACCTTAGGGATGATTGTAATGGCTTTCATAATTTAGATGCAAGAATCTGGTATAATATAAAGCTTTCTATCTGGGCGTGTCCTAAGCAAGGTCAGACTTCTTTATTCCTAACATGAAGAGTATGCGTTTCCACCTCTTCAAGACTTTGATCACGAACCTCGGGTTTTTAAGGTACTTAAGATACTTCAGGCGAAAGGAAAAGTTCCTTACTTTCGCAGATTTTACAATATCTTGAGCCTTGAAGAATATGGAATGGAACTCTTTTTCTGTAACCTCTTTTGACAGTATGAGGTTTGGATTATACTGGTGGACAAAAAGTTTGGATAGGTTGTTAATTGCAAAATCAAATGAATCGTTTACAAGCCCCTCATATTTTGCATATTCCCAGATCTTAGTCCTGGGCATGGGAATCAGCTGGTTCACATTCATCTGGTCCAGCGGATTTTGTCTTATAAAGCGGATTGTCATCTCCATGTCTTCCTTCGTTTCGTGAGGGCAGCCCAGAAGGAACGAACCGCTTACAGTGAACCCATGCTTCTTGCATAAGGCAATGGCCCGCTTGTGGTCTTCTACGCTTATTACCCCACCTTTTATCTGCTTTAATACTCTTGGCGAGCCGCTTTCGAATCCAAAGCCTATATGTGTCACATTCATCCTCTTTAAGTCCTGCAATAGGTCCTCGGTCACAAGATTTGACCTTAAGAGCATGCTAAACTTAACCTTCTTGTTCAGCCCTTTCTTTTCTAGCAGGCCTGTAATCTCTTTAACTCTCCTCTTATCCGCTATGAACAGGTCATCCAAGATGTGTATCCCTTCAACTTTATACTTATTGACCAGAAGCTCAATCTCTCCGACAACGTACTCAGGAGAGTTGAACCTAACCCTCTTTTCCCAGAAATCGCTTGAGGAGCAGAAGCTGCAGTTGTATGGGCACCCCCTTGAGGTAAACATCGTTGTAAATATGCCTATATTGTCAAGGCCTGCCTTTACCTGCGGAAGGAGGTAAATCTGTTTCATCTTTAGAGATTCGCGGTCTGGATAAGGTATGGTATCTAGGTCTTTGATAAGATCTCTTTTTGGAGTATGGGCCAGCCCACCATTGCTCTTAAATACCAGGCCATGGATATGCTTTAGCTCAGTCTCGTCAAGTTTTTTCTTCCTTTTAAAAAGTGAACACAGTTCGAGGAAGGTTTGCTCGCCTTCACCTACTACCCCTATGTCAAATTCCGACTCTTTTAAATGGTGTGGCATTAAGGTGATATGCACGCCACCCAGAAGAAGCGGTGCTGAGCTGATTTTTCTGATGCGCTTTGCAAGCTCATTTGCTGCCTTGAATTCTGTAGTCATTGCAGTAATGCCAATTATGCTGAACTTTCCCTTCTTTACTTCTGTTAGGATATCATCTTTGTCTATGATGGCTATATCCTTTATATCAGAATACTTCTTCAGGTAAGACGTGAGATAAGCCAGGCCTAGGGGTGGGTCGGCAGCATCCTGGTTTAATGAAATTAAGGCTATCTTCATCTTAGGGATTTAAAAAAGGTCACGATATTTAAATGTTCTGGATTAATACAACGGCCCTACAAGAGATGAACCGGGTTTTAGTGACTATCAACTTTGGTCTTGATGAAGCATAAAAGTTAGCAGCCTGCACTTTGGGGCTTGTAAGTGTGGAAGTTCTTTTTGGCCTTTATCTGCTGATATGGCTAGCGAGGATTAAAGGCCTAGGGCTTTCCAGGTTGAGTATCAAGACGAGACTTGACAGACATTAGTTTTAGATATATTTTTATACTATTGCTATATAATTAAATGTATGGCTGCTTTTGTAAAGAAATGCATTAAATCCCTGATACCTAAAGCCTCGTTCCGGAGCATTTCCAGGGTAAGCTTAGACATGGAATTGCGGAAGCATCTCAGGCGCCTTAAGCCTGGAATTGTGCTTGATGTCGGCTCCAAGTACAGCCCTTATAAGGAAGAGATCCCCTGCACAAAATACCTCAGGCTTGATATAGACAAGAACTCAAAGCCAGATATTTGCTGCGACCTTCATAAGATTAAGTGGAAAAGCGGTTATTTTGATACTATAATTGCAACTGAAGTCCTGGAACACCTTTATGACCCACAAAAAGCTATAAACGAGATTCACAGAATCCTGAAAAAAGGGGGCATATGTATACTTACAACTAGGTTTATGTGCCTTTACCATCCAGACCCCAAGGATTATTACCGGTTTACAAAAGATTCTCTTGCTTACTTATTCAGAAGATTTAGCAAAGTGGGTATATACCATCACGGAAACAGGCTGCAAGTGCTCTGGCATATAATTAATACCGGGAAATTAAGCCTTCTCCTGAACCTTCTGAACCCTTTGATAGCCAGAATAAGATTCAAAGAAACTAACTACCCTAGCGGTTATCTGGTCTTTGCCAAAAAATAGTATTTAACAGCTCTCTTTACTTGAAAGCTTTTTCATTGCAAAGCAATTCCTACAGAGTGGGATTTTCGTGCGGTCTTTCAGCATTGCCTTCCTTATTCCGATGTATTTCCTGCTGTTTATTATGTCTCTGACCGTTTCATGGTTAACATTGCCTAGCACCATGCTGCTGTTGTAATCCGTGCAGCACAGCACTACAGACCCATCACAATTGATTGCCAGTTCAGACCAGGGCTTTTTGCAGAAAGCATTCTTATTGCCGGCATCTGCATAACGGTTATAATTCTTATCAGAAGGCATGAATCTCTTAGCATCCTCATCATTGTTTGTCCACAAGCTCTTTATTGAGATCTTGTCTGCACCCAAGCCCTTTGCTAGATCCTTAAACCCTCCAATCTGGTGCTCATTATATTTGTTTACGATAAACTGCACACAAATCTCTGGCTTGTTTGTTTTCCTTGCCTTCTTCTCCCTGGCCAATTTCTTGATGCCGGAAACAATGGCATTGAATGACGCCCCTTTCCTGAATTTGGATAATGTCTTCTGGTCGATAGCATCTAAGGCTATCTCCAAGTAATCCAGCTTTGAATCCACTAATTTTTTTGGATCAATAAAGTGGCCGTTTGTACAGGTTGCAGTACGGATACCTTTTGAATGGGCATAGCTTATCATCCTGTAAATGTCCTTGTTCAGGAATGGTTCCCCATAGTTCATGAGAACTATCTGCACCATGTAGTCCCCTGCTTCATCTATTACCTTCTTGAAAGTTGAAAAGCCCATCCTTCCCCTTTTCCTTGTCATTTTACCACATCCTGTTGGGCAGGTAGGGCATTTCAGGTTGCAGATGTTTGTTGGCTCAATTTGGCAAGTGTAGGGATATCCCCAAACTTTTGGACTGCGTAAGGCCATAGAGGTCTCGATTTTTAGAAGGTTTATTATCTTTTTGGCAGAAAGGACACGGTTTCTGATTAACTCCAATGCAGTCTTAGCCTTATTCATATGGCGCACTTCCGGCAGATGTCATACTTATATTTTCCGCTGTATAATTCTTTCCTTGTTTTTTTGTACTTTGGATTGTTCCAGATGTCTAACAGCTTCTCCTTCGCGGCATTACCAAACGTATACTTGCAGAAATAGTCATTACAGCATAAGAATACATCGCCCGTGTAATTTATGTGTATTGTAATAGGGGGTGTTACACATCTTGGGAGTACTGTACCTGGTTTGACATCAACAAGCCCGCCGCGGTTTACAAGTGAATCTTCAGTAATGGAGATATACTGCACCTTTACTTTTTCTTTGCGCCTCTTGAGCTTGGAGAACAGGTCCTTGATGTGCCGTGGCATCTCTTTTGTATGCGTAGTTATGTTTATGCTATCTACTCCTGCTGATATTAGCTCCTCGTACTTCTTCAAGGTTAGGAAATCACCATTTGTAGCCACATGAATTATGCATCTTGGAAGTTTTTTCCGGGTGTATCTTGCGATTTCAGCCAGTCTCTTGTCCAGAAGCGGCTCATTGAAGTTAAATGGTTTGATGTACCCTGCAAAATTTATTTCTGCTAGTTCATCGATTATTTTTTTATATAATTGGATATCCATAAGCTTGTTGTTCTTAATATCTCCCCTGTCGTATATGCTATTTGGGCAATACGAGCATTTCCTGTTGCACGCGGTTGAAGTTTCTATAAGCACAGCATTGAAAAAATCATGAGATCCGTACCTTGCTAGATTCCACACCTTATATCCTGCCATAATGCACTTTATCTTGAAGTTGCTGACCTTTCTTCTCATCTGCTGGTTTACTACACTCCTGAGGCATTTGCGCACTACTCCGCCCCTGTTGTAATGTATTTTCATACCAGTTAAAATTTACTGCCTGATTTTATAAATCTTTGGTATGACGGCTCCAATTGCAGTATCATTAGCAGCTTGGGATGCTTCTTCTATTTGAGCAGAAAGCTTTGCGATCTTAAGTAACAGAAGATGCAATGCTGGCTTCTTAAGGGGGATTTTTCTCTTCACTTTTTAATTAGCCGGTTTAAAAAAGAGATATTAAGGCCTGTTTTGTCACTTATGGCCTTCAAGATCATTAATTCGTCCCGCTTGATTGATTTTGTAACCAATATAAGCAAGGCATAGATTAATCCCAGGACAAGTGAAGAAATTGCCAGCTTAAGCAAACTTGAAGCTGGAAAGACCTGCTTTAAATAAAGGCACGCTGCTGTAGCAATAATCGCTGATGCCAATATGCTGATAAGCTCTACCTTTAGTGGCATAATCCGCGTGAAGTAATAGCTCTCAAAGAATATCAAAAGCGCCCATATCCCGAGCCCTATGCTTGTAGCCATTGCTGCACCTATAAATCCGTACTTGGGAATCAGCAGGTAATTCATTAGCACATTCAAAACAGCAACAATTGCATTGTTGTAAAATATGATCTTTGATTTTTTAAGTATGAGCAGTATGTTTTCAGAAGGGTAAAGGGTGAAACTCATAAAGTAGCCCAAAAGAAGTATTATCATTGCCACCCACCCTAGGCTGAACTCTTTTCCGAAGAAGATTGTAAGGAATTCTCTAGAATAAACTGCAAATATGCTTATTAACAGGATGTTCACTAGGAAAATCCACTTAGTTATTGTTTTGTATACCTGCTTTATGCTCTTTTGGTCATTTTCCACGTGAAGTTTCATAACTACCGGCAGGAACAATGTTGTGATTGCATATGCCACCAGATATATCAGCTGTGCTGTTGGCGCAGCGGCATTATATATGCCTACGCTGCTCGCTGTCTTAAAATAACCAAGCATAAAGACATCGGTTGAGGTTAAGATAGAAAAAAACACTCCTACTGATAATAAGGGGAGGGAATATTTCATGACCTCTTTTGTTACTCCAATTTCCTTCACTCTTCCAACAACATTCTTGATAAGCTTTTTAAGAAGATACCACCCTACAAGCACGCTTAGGAGCAATGCCGCAACATAAGCAAAGGCCATGTCAATTAATCCTAGCCCGAAAAGCAGGAAGATGAGTGACAGCAAGAACTTAGAGCCCTGCTCCAGTATATTCTTGGTGTAAACTTCATATTCCGGCTTCTGCAAAGACCTGAAGCAGGAATTAAACATCTTTGAAACTGTAAGGAGAGGAATGGACAAGGCCATGATTCTGATTATAGTTGTTAATTTAACAGAATCCAGATTAGGAAAGAAAGTAACAGCTATCCATCCAGAAAAGACAACCATCAACACAGCAAGTATTATTGAAAGTGATAGGGATAATCTTAACGAATTTAAAATAGTTCCCTTGACTTTCCCTAATTCCTTCCTTTCCCGGTAATATGCAGCATAGCGGTATATGCCATGATCTAATCCCAATGTTACAAATACAGATACGAACACTGTTAATGTAATGCCTAAAGTCAGTAGCCCATAATCTTCCACTCCTGCCCTTGCTATCACAAGCCGAAACAGGTATGTGAAAAGCTTTGAGATGGCTGCTCCTGCAAAGATGATGGTGGCTCCTTTTGCAATCTTCTTTATAGAATCTTCCGGCTTACCCATAAGACTAAATGAGAAATTCAGGGTAAATAAAGTTTATGATGTTCAGACTTAACTGTTCTATTGGCAAAATTTTCTGGCTCGCCCTTTTTGATAAGATTTATAAGCAACAGGCTATACCTAAGATTACATATGAAAAAGAGCAGAATAATCCGCCATAAGCTTACAAAGAAGGCGAACAAGAAGGAGCTGGATTACAGGAACAATATGCAGTTGAAAGAGTCTGAATATTCTGATATTAGCAATTGGTTCAAGAGAGTCAATGATGGGCGGTTGCTGGTAATGCAGGGCTTGGAGAAGATAGGAATCAGGCCTAAAGGCAGGATACTGGAGCTGGGGGCAGGCTCATGCTGGTTTGCCAGTGAACTATCAAAGCTAAAACAAGTCAGGCAGGTTTACGCGCTGGAGTTCTCTGAAACTCTCCTCAAGGAAATATCCCCAAAGATTATGAAGTATCTTGGTGCAAAGGAAGAGAAGATAACTAGGGTAATAGGTGACTTCAATAAGCTTGAATTTAATGATAAAACCTTTGACTGGGTTGTTTTTGACGCAGCCCTCCACCATATCACAGACATGGACCAAGTGCTGCAGGAAGTAAGGCGCGTCTTAAAGGATGGTGGCTCAATCCTGGCAATAAGGGAGCCTGTGCTGCCAAAGCTGAGACCTGGAATTAGGGAAACCTTTGGCGCTCACGAGCGCAGCCTAGGCGTAACCGAAAACATTTACACGAAAAATGAATGGCTTGAGTTCTTTGAGAGGAATGGACTAAGGCTGAGGTTCGTACAGCTTATGCCGAGAGAGAAAAGCTTGCATAAGATAATAAGCATGCTTCCATTCCGGTGGCTAAACGGGCTTCTTTTTGCCCATTATGTGTTCATAGCAAAAAAAGCCTGACTTCCATAAATTATTAAAAGGAAATTCTGCCTTTACCTATGGATGAACATACTTATTACTAACTCAAAAACAATTGGGTATGGCGGGGCAGAGATATCTATCTCGCAGTTTGCCGGAGAATTAAAGAAAAGGGGGCATAAGGTAATCCTCGCCTCAACAGGCAATTTTAAGGGGTTAAATACAGAAGTCTTCAGGCCGGTTGAAAAGTACCCCTTCTTTGTTCAGTGTTCATACCTCAAACGTTTCTTTATAAAAGTCATAAGGAAGCACTCCATAGACATTGTATGTCCTCAGGACCGCATAACTACCCCTGCGGCAATATTGGCTGCAAAGTCGTGTTCCCTTCCTACTGTTGCAAACATCAGGGATTACTGGTTTGCCTGCCCTAGGAGCAGCTGCCTCAGGCCGGACTATTCGAAATGTGCCCATTGCAGCTGGACAAGGCTTCTCTTATGCGCAAAATGGTACCGTTACTTTTTTGACCTTTACAAGTGGGTTAACCTTAAGAAATCATGCAAGATACTTGAACAGGCTGACCTTAAGCTTGTGGTAAGCAATTCACTGAAGAATAAGCTTGCTGCATGCGGAGTCAAGACGAATGTAAGGAAAATAATGCCGCCGCGCAGGCTTGAGGAATTTGAGAATGTCAGGGGAGTTAAAGATTTCAAGAGAAGATATGGCTTAAAAAAGGTAGTTGTAGCTTATATTGGCAGCTTCTTTTATACAAAAGGGGTGCTTCAAATCCTTAAGTTCATGCCACCTGTACTTAAGAAGCACAGGAACGTTTCCCTGCTAATGGTGGGGGATGGCCCATTATACCGCCCTTTTTTAAAAGAGATTAATGACAAGGGCCTGAAAGAACAAGTAGTGCTTACAGGCAGGCTGCCATTCGATAAGATTCCGTTATGCTATGCTGCTTCGGATATCCTGCTTATGCCCAACCTTTGGGAGGAGCCATTTGGCGCTACTCTGCTCGAAGGTCCTGCTTCAGGAAAGCCCGTGGTGGTCAGCGAGGAAGGCGGGCCATCTGACGTAAAGGGAATGTTCGGCTATACTTTGCCGCCTTACGACACTAAGCTTTGGGAGAAAAAAATATTATACCTTATTGAGAACCCGCGTGCAAGAGCCTCCTGGGGCAAAAAGGCGAAGAAGAACAGCAGGATATATTCAATGGACATATTTGCAGACAAGATAGAGAAATACTATTCAGGGCTTATAAGCCTTTATAGGGAGAAATCCAGCTAGCCTTTCTTGCTGAAGAAATTTCTTACTTCTCTGATGATATAGCCCACTTCCTCATCTTTAAGCCAAGGATGAATAGGCAAAGACAAGACTTTCTTCTTAAGTTCATCTATGTGCTTGAGGCCATCAGCCCTGTGAGTGAAATGCCCGAAGAGCTTGTTCTCAGGGATTGATTCTCCATAATGCACCATGGCCTGAATGCCGTTCTGCTTTAGCCAATCCTTTAGCTTATCCCGGTCATTAGTCTGAATGACAAACTTGTGGAAGACGTGCCTTACCTTCTGATTTAATTTTGGAATATGCACTAATCCCTCTAGGCCTTCAATATACTGCCTAGCAATTTCACTGTGCCTCTCTATCCATGATTCAAGCCTGTCAAGATTGTAACTTAACAGTGCTGCCTGAAGAGAAGCAAGCCTTGAATTATAGCCTAGGACCTCAAACTCTCCGGTCTTCAGGTTCTTCCCGTGATATCTCATCTTTGAGACCAGCTCGAATTTTTCAGGATCATCCGTCAGCACTACGCCCCCGTTGCTTTGGGCGCTTAGTATCTTTGTAGGGTCAAAGCTTATGCAACTGTATTGCCCCATGCTTCCTACTTTCCTGTCGCCATGCCTTCCCCCTATTGACTGGGCAGCATCCTCGATTACAACAAGGCTGTGTTTTTTCCCTATTTCTTCAACAGCATCCAGGTCCATGGCATTGCCAAAAAGAGGCACTGCAACTATTGCTCTTGTCTTTTCTGTAATCTTCCTCTCCAAGTCTGCTAAATCCATCATGTAATTTTCCGGGTTTATATCCACAAAAACGGGCACTGCCCCTACGCGAAGTATGCAGCTTGCTGAAGCTATGAAGGAAAATCCTGTGACCAAGACCTCATCACCTGGCTTTATTCCAGCTCCAACAAGCGAAAAGTAGAGCGCATCAGTGCAGCTTCCAACAGCAACAGCATGTTTTCTTCCGCAATATGATGCAAGCTTCTCTTCAAACTCCTCAACTTCAGGGCCCATTACTACCCTGCCGTGGGAGTACACTTTTTTCATTATGCTGATTATGTCTTCTGAATAGGCCTTATAGTACTTGTCTTTGCCAAAGAAGGCTATTGCCTCAATTTTTTTCATACTTATCCTCTTTTTATTTCCTTTGCCGGGACACCGGCTACAATACAGTTGTCTCCTACATCCTTAAGAACAACAGCACCTGCCCCAACAACTGCATTGTCCCCTATACTTGTTTTTGGTATTATCACTGCACCAGTATAAACGTAAGCTCCCTTCCCTATATTGACGTTTCCAGCAGTGCTTACCCTTGGAGCGATATTTGCAAAATCCTTTATCTCATTGTCATGCTCAATTACGCACCCTGAATGTATTATGACATGGTTTCCTATCTTCACATTGGGCATGATTGTAACATTAGGGTTTATTATGCAGCCTTTGCCTATTTCGCAGTGGGTGGGGATATATGCCCTTTCGCTTATTATTGAGGCAAAATCGTATCCTTTTTTTGAAAGAATTTTTGCTATTTCCTCTTTTTTCTTATTGTCGCCAAATGCTATAACCAGTTCTGCATCGTCTTTCGCTGCATGCTTCTCGATGTCAGACAAAAGGCATATGACTTTTACGCCATTTATGTCTTTGCCTATATTTTCCTCATTGAATATGTCTATAAGCCCAAGAATCCGGTGGGTACTGCAGGCCTCAATAACATACCTTGCCTGTGAACCTGTTCCAATAATGTATAAGCCTTTCATATTCATGACTTTGCCTGGTTCTTAAGCCAGGTCTCCTTAACAAAGTCTACGTATTCCTTCATGCCTTTTTCCAGGTTGTATTGCGGCTTGTAACCAAGCAGATTCTTTGCCTTGGATATGTCTAATGTCCCCCTGTTAGGCCTGTATACGTCCACAGCTTTGACAACAGCTTTGCTTCCGCTTTCTGGATACAGCTTCAATAGTATCTCAGCAAAATCCTTTATCTTCCTGCCATTGCCGCAGGTAATGTTGAATGTCTCACCTAAGGCCTTATCAGAAGTTGTTGCAAGCATCAAACCTTGCACAAGGTCTTTGACGTAGGTAAAATCCAACTGATGCAATCCGCCGTTATCCAATACCAGCTCCTTCCCCTGCAGCAGGTTCATTACAAATATTTCAGTCACCCGCCTGTTGCAGTCTGTCGGACCGTAAACCGCTGAGGGCCTGACTATGGTATAAGGTATTCCAAACCTCTTGTTGTAAGTCCTGACAAGTATCTCTCCGTTAAGCTTCATGCAGCCGTATATGCATTTTGGATGGCACATTTGGCCTTCCTGGGCAGGAATGACTTTGCCTTCTTTGTCTCTCAAGAAATCACCATAGACCATGGATGAAGAGATGTGCACTAGCCTGTCAATCTTGTAACTTAAGCTTTTTACGACGTCCAGTATGTTCATGGTTGTCATAAAGATATCATCAGTAGCCTCTTCTGGATATGTATTTGACACATTTGCTATCGGCAGTGCGGCAAGGTGGATTATCACATTTGGCTTATACTTTTCCATGGTATCCCTTAGGAAACCCTTGCTGAGTATGTTGCCCCTTACCCTGATAAGCCTGTCACTGTTAAGGGTTTTAACCCTATAGTCCTGATAGAAGCACCAGTGGCTTTTGCTCAATGGCACGAAGTGCTTTAAGGCATCGTATGATATAATCTGGTTGTTTTCGTCTTTCAAGAGTTCTTGTATTAGGTGATAGCCGATAAAGCCCTCACCGCCGGTTATTAAAAAAGTTTTCATGGATTTAATGGGTTTTTGGGGGATATTTAAAGTTTTCTAATCTCTAGTCTATTTTGGCAGCATGCCTTAACCGCTTTGTTTGAATGGAAAGCTTTGCGATCCACTGCTGCAGGAGAAGCAATGCTGGCTCCTGAAAATTATGATTGCTTCCCGTATAATCGTAGCTTTCCAAAGGATACAATAGGGGCTTGGCCCCTTTCTTCTGAAGTTAGGACATAGTCATAGCTTTCTGTGCCGGAAATGCAGACTATCTTGTTCTTAAAATACATCCCGGAATAGAGGATAGACGGCTTTTTTTCTTCCCCGATATTGCAGAAGGAATGCTCTACAGAAGGCACGCCGATTACGCTGCTGGTTTCAATATGCTCATCTATCCACCTCCCAATCATTGCTTCGTCTTTCACACCCCATACTTCTTTGGATGAGTAATAAATTATTGAAGCATTGACAATGTTTGCAATAAGAAAAAAGGCAAAAGCATACAGGACAATTTGTTTATAACTTATCCGCCTTATAAGGAGCAATAAACAGGGGGCAGCCAAATAAATTATTAAAGCTAAAAAAATACTTAAATAAGATATAGCTCCAAAAAAGGCTAATGACATATTATTAAGGGGGTAAAGCTTGAACTGCACTAAAGGCAGGGTTATAATTGTAAGGATAAAAAAGGGAAGGCACATCTTTAAGTTCAAAACCTTATGAATATTTTTATCAACAGCAATTAAGCCGCAAAGAATGATTAATGGAAAGGCTTGTGCAATATATCTTCCAATTGGCCTGCTGTCACTCCAATCAGGGAATGCACCACTATGAATGCCTGCCAGCAGAATAAATCCTGCTAGTGAGATTAATGATATTATTAGGAGAAGCCTGAAATTTTTGTTTTTAGTTTTAAGAAGGGCAACAACTGTCAAAGGTAAGAATAGGATAGCTGTTGCAAAAAGTGCATAACCACAATACAACAGTATCCAATAAACCTGAGAGAATAAAGTTGTGGAATGGCCCACTCCAGGCACTTCAGCTACATATCTCCCCAAAATAGCTTGCAAAGAGAACCCGAAGTGAAGGATATTCCTTAAAAACCAAGGCAGGGCTACAATAATAAGAGGCAAAAAGAAAGCTATAGGGAATTTTAGGAATCTTTTTTTCTCTTTAACAGCATAAAATTTAGCAGCTGCAAGGAACAAGTAAGTTATGACCAAAATAAAAGCATTAATGCGAACAACTATTGAAAATCCCAAAAATGCTCCTGCAAGCAAATGCCATTTTAATTCCATTGTCTTGAAAGCTTTATAAGTAAAATATACCTGGAATAATGCTAAAGGGTAAAATAAGTTCTCGCTCAAAATATAAGGTGTGAACCCAACAAAGGGTACAGCCAAAGATGAAATTGCTGCAATAATGAGTGCTTTCTTTTCTGTTAAGAATTCTCTTGCCAAAAGCCAAAGAGGGAAAAGAGATAATGAAATAATAAATGCATTTAAGACTTTTATGGCTAAGAAAATAGCTTTCATTGAAGGGAGCAAATAGGGTGGGGAGATGAGCAGGGAATACACTGGTGGATAGAGCGTGTATCTTACATTATCAAAGAAGAACGTGCCTTCATAGATTATAGACCTTGCCATCCTCAGGTAGATATAGCTGTCTGCGAAGCCCATAGGGGCACTTACGAACAGTGAAAATATGATTTTGGAAGCAACAAGTGCTAGATAAAGTAGGAGCACTTTAATTATTGGTTTCATAAGGCTTGAACTTATAAGCACTGTTTAAATAATTTATGCAGACCTTGGCTCGTTTGCAAGTTAATGATTGACACCTCATAGTTAGGTTATGGGCTAAGCACTTCCCATAGAAGTGCCTAGCTTGTTGCCAGAGGGTACGGCCTCTCAAAAACGCACTCATTCCACGTTTTAGCATACTATTGACTGTTTCAGCTAATGTCCTCCGGTGATAGCTTCTGCTAGGCCATTTCCGACGGAGTTCCTTACGTCGCGCCCTGACCTTTACCCACATCTTTATCTAATACAGATAATCCGCAAGTAAAATAAATCTTGACTTCTTTTTAAGTTTCATTGGGGGAAAACACAGGAGGTTCTCCACCCGATGAAACAAAAACAAAAAGAACTAAAGTCCTTCTTAAATAAAAGCTTTTCTAAACGGAGGCACAATAAACACTATACAATATGGGCGCTCGTAGATGTAATCCTTATGGCTGCCTGGGCTGGTCATTCAGTTACTGATGTAGCGCAAGCTCCGTCTTCTGATACTGTTTTTTACTGGATGGACACTTCTTTGAAGCGTCTTGACAAGGAATACCTCAATTTTGTTGAAAAAGTCCTCAAACAAAAACCTTATTATTGGCTTCGTTACACCCCCTATTTATTAATTGATGAGACACATGAATCTTATACTGGCAAACTACTAAAGAAGAAATGGAAGACAA
>JBDRFS010000119.1:0-25688 GCA_043818535.1 Candidatus Woesearchaeota archaeon | reverse complement strand
GCAATAGGCGGGTGCGGCCTGAATCAACAGGCCATTAAGATGACTGCGCCCTTACATGTGAATGATCCCGCTCAAAAGCGGGTGAGCGCATAACGTCCTCTTAACCGAGGCTCCGCGAGTTTACTCCGGAGAGAGGTCACTTACGTATGTGCTCAATTGTTAAGATTAATTATCAGCAGTCATCCTTTTGTTGACGGCAATAAGAGAACAGCACTTGCTGCAGTATTAAGCCTTTTGGAGCGGAATAGGTATAAACTTAAGGCAAACAAGAAAGAAATAGAAATTTTTGTGATTCAAATAGCAAAAGGCAAAGTAACGGGGCTTGATGAAATAGAATACTGGATATTCCATAACCTTAAAAAGCTATCAAAATCTGGAGAAGAAATATGAAACTGAAACTGCCTGCCAAGGCATATAAAATAAAGTGTAAAACAGATTCAAAAATAGTGGGCTATTTAAGCCAGGTTATTAAAGAATACCGGGAAGTATTTGAGAATCTTGCAAAGTGAATTTATAACAATCAATTAAGTGTGCACTGGCCTTCAGCGCAATATTGGCGGCTTTGTTTGCCTGTGGGATTCTCACCCCTGCCCGATAACCCTAATCTGGTTACAAAGAACTTCTGGCAAGTACATGCCTCCACTCCCAGCAACAACATGTCTCTGCTTGTTACCAATGCCATCAACCTTCCCAAGCATCTTGAAGAAATTCCCTGCAATCATTGCATCCTTGACAGCATGTTTAATCTCGCCTTTTTTCACATAATACCCTTCCAATACCCCTAAAGAGAAATTCCCTGTTGCAGAGTCTATCATATGCTGGCCCAAAACCTCATTAACTATTATCCCCTCATCTATCTCCCCTACAAGATCATCCTTATTCCCCGGCATGAAGATTACATTGTTAGGCAGGATAGCAGTAGAGGACAACGACATCCTGTGGCAGTTTCCAGTGCTTTTAACATTATCTTTTCTCGCAGAATACAAGTCATAGAGCGGCTGCTTAAACACCCCATTCTTTATCACGTCAAAGGACTTGGATGCTGTTCCTTCATCATCAAACCTCGATGTGCAAAACAACCCTTTAGTGCTTGCATCATCAACTATGTTCACTGCCTTGTCAAATACCTTCTGCCCTTTCTTTATTACAGACTTGCCTTCCCGGATGTTCCTCGCACTTACAGAAAAGCCATAGCACTCATCCAGAAAAGAAGCCAGTGCCCTCGGCTTTAGAAGTACCTGGCATGTTTGCGTCTTTACATCGCCCCTATTGACCAGGCTCAGCAGCCTTTCAGCATGTTCCTTGGCTCCCATAGCCTTAAATGGGAACCTCTCTGCAAGTGTGAATGAAGTTGAGTCAGACATATGCTTATCCTTATACACCAGCTCTGCTGAATAAGATAATAACGCGGCTTCATCCTCCACATCCAAGCCTTCAGAATTAACTAGCCTCACTGTGTTGTAATCTTTAGAGAACATTCCAGAGGATACGTTTATTTTCCTGCTAACAGACTTAACTGCTTTATTCACCCTATCCATAAAAGATGCCGCTTTATCGACGTCAACATTAAGCACAGCAGCCTTTGGCTTCTGCCTCTTGGTATATTCCCCTGGAGATGCGAAATTATAATTCTTATCAGGCTTTGAAGCTTTTGCAATTTCTATTGCATTTTTTACGCATTGCTTCAGCTCCTTAATATTAGATGCCTGCGCAGCCCCAAGCCTATTCCCAACAAGAACCCTTATGCCTATGCCTGAAGTATCACCACTGGCTACATGCCTTATGCTTCCAAGATCTGCTTCAAGGCTAAGTTCAGAGCCATAGGTGTAATACATCTCATAACTGTCCACTTTTCCCTTTAACAGCCTTTTTGCCTCTTCAATCATTTGCTTCCACCCACCATCGCGTCCTCTATGAATAAATGTGGAGAGCCTTGCCCAACTGGCACTGTTTGCCCTGACTTGCCGCAGAAGCCAGAGCTGTATTCCAAATCCTTTGCAATAAGCCTTACCTTGTGAAGCGTCTCTAAGATATTGCCTATCAACGAGACATTATTTATCATGTGCTGTATTTCCCCGTTCTCAAAATAATACCCTTCCTGGGCATTGAAAAGGAACGTGCCTTTTGGAGGCTCAACCTGACCGCCTAAAGAACCCTTGAGGTAATAGCCTTTCTTCGCTGTATGGAGGATTTCGTCAAAGCTGGAGTCTCCTGGCCCTATTATTGTGTTTGTCATCCTTGGTATTATCCTTGTAGTTAAGTCCTGCGACCTTCCATTGCCTGTAACCTCATCCTTCATCCTTGACGCAGTGTCCCTGCTGTGGATAAAGCCTTCTAATATCCCTTTTTCTATAAGCTGAGTCCTTGAACCCTTCACACCTTCGCTGTCAAAAGGCATCCAGCCCCACTCTCTTATGCTGCCATCATCCACCACATTAAAAACGTCCGAGCCTATTTTCCTGCCTATCTTATGTCCCAGGACAGAAGCATTGTTAAGGGCAGCATCTGCCTCGCAGGCATGCCCCACAGCTTCATGGACAAAAAATCCCCCTAGTTTCTGGTCCACCATCACATTGAACCTTCCTCCCTTTGCAGGCTTGGCATCAAGAAGCTGCTCTGCCTTATGGATAGCATGCCTTGCACACTGCCCAAAATGGGGTGCAATCTCAAACCCGCACCGCCCACGCTGCGTGTCAACATACTGCTCTGTCCTGGCTCCCCTTTTTGCAAAGGCCTGGACAATGTACTGTATGCCTTTCTCCTTCCATTTCAATTTTGAGCCTTCTGAATTCACGATGAAGTGCTCCCTGATATTTTCAGCATAAATCTGCCTTAGCGCCTTGATCTTTGGAGTCCTGTAGCTCTCTATCGAGGAAAGTATGTTGAGCTTATCCTTTAAGGGGACATCCTCAGGATTTATCATGAATGGAGTCTTCACATTCATCTTGGCAGCTTTCATGGGCTGAAGCTCAGATTTTTCCTGGTTAGCTCTTGCGTTTTTTATTGCATCCAGAACAAGCTTCTTCATGTCATCCTTGCATGAATATGCCTGGCCCCACCCTTTCTTATACAACACCCTGACAGAATAAAGCTTCCGGCTCAGAGAGACCAGTGTTGTAACATCTTTGTTGTTGGTTTCAATATGGTTGGCTGTTCCGCCTATGCAAGAAGCTTCCGCAAACTCTGCCCCTTTTTTTTCTGCAAGCCTTACTGCATCTTCCATAAGAATAATGTCCTGCTAAATGATATTTAAATCTTTATATTGTTCACTTTGCCTGTAAAGCCCCTATATTTTTTCCGTATTTTATTCCACAGCTTTCTTTGGAAGCCAGCAGTGCATATTCTGTATCAAAGGGTCGCAATGCTTTCTTTTGCAACAAAAATGGCATTTCAGGCTTCCTAAAGGAATTCCGCAAGATTCTTACCCATGAAAAATGCCGCAAATCTTTATATTGCCCGTTTTAGAACGCCCCTGCAAGGCTGCTGCAAAAATTTCTCTGCCATGAGCTCCTTTATGGATTCCTCGACCTGGCTCTCTCCTATGCCAAGCTCGCCAGCATGGTTGAACACATCGTTGGAAAATACGCTCATGCTCTGCTGCGTAAGCTTTTCTATAATTCTTTTTACAATGTCTTTATGGTCTTGCAACCTCTTTCACCCCAGCAAAATTATCTGAATAAAACTTAAGTGTTGAAAGTTCTTTATAAATATTTATCGACATCATTTGTAGTTTTGTAAAAGTTACTATGCAAAATAGATTATGCTGAACAATAGAACTTATAAAAGGGTCAATTCCCTAGTCGGAAAATTTTTTATCTCCTGCCTCTCTTCCAAAGCACGTCAAAGTATTTCTTGTAGGTCCTCGCAATCTCCATGTTCCTTATCAGGATGGCAACAGGCTCGGCTGTCCATAAGATGATTGCCACATTATCCCCATAGATGTTTGTAGCTACTGGTGTGGCAAACTCTTCAGCCACAAATCTCACGTCTGCAAAAGGCACCCTCCTGCTGCTCTCGCTCACCCCTGAGTATATTATCTTCAGCCTTATCCCGAGCTTTACTCTCTTTTCCGTGTAATGGTGGAGATAGAAGCGCAGTATCTCAGGAGCCTTCCTTGAGCCGCCCATAACATATATTGTCTTCCCTTCCTTCAGCTGGTCCTCAAGTATTGTCCTTATGCCCTCCTTTCCCTTATAGAAGAGCGTCTCCTGCTTCTGCTTTATTGAGTTGTACTTGGCTTCAAGTTCAGGCAGTATGTTCAATATCTTCAAGTTCTGCTCATCTATTATTTCCCTTATCCTTTTAGGGTCAGAAGGTATGTAGTATCGCTTGTCATTCTCCTTTATGAAGCTTACAAGCCCTTTCTCTATCAGCCTTTCCAGAGCATCATACACGCTTCTCCTGTGGATGCCAGTTTTCCGAGATATGTTACCCGCCTGTGCCTTCCCAAGGTCAACCAGCACGGAATATATCTTCGCTTCTGTCTTGGTCAGGCCTATTGCCTCAAACTCGTTCATAGGCTTTAGCAATGCAGGCCCCTATATAAATTTTGTGGTGAGGTACATCACCCCTTACATTATTATAGCAAGGCTTATTAATACCGAAGAGGAGGAAATGAAAATGATTGAAATCGGAAAACCAATCGAGCCAATGCTTGCAGAATACTCTGCTGACATCAATGAGATACTAAAGGCGCATGGCGGAAGGACTGCCGCTGAACTCAAGTACGACGGCTACAGGTTCCAGCTTCACAAGAAAGGCGGCATTGTCACTGCCTACACAAGGAACCTCAATAAGGTGCACATGGAGCTCTTCCCAGAGCTTAAGGATTCTATAGGAAAGCTGCCTGACTGCATACTTGACTGCGAGCTTAACGCAGGGATAGGCCACAATGGCTTCAAAAAAGTCAAGAAGAGGTTCAGGCACAAGGTTACAAAAAAAAGCCTTGAGGAATACTTTTCATCAGGCATTGTGGAGAAGATGCCAATAGAGCTGAAGGTATTCGACGTTCTTTACTGGGAAGACAAGGAGCTTATTAACGAAGAATTAAATAAGAGAAGGAAGTTCACAGAAAAGGTTGATGGGGCAAGGATCACGCCCGGGAGGCAGTGGGAAATAAGCTCTGTAGAATCCCTTAAGGACCTTTTTGACTCTGTAACGAATGAAAAGCATGAGGGGCTGGTATGCAAGGACTTCAGCTCATTGTACATTCCTAAAGCGAGAAAATGGTACAAGCTCAAGAGGTTTGAGACCCTGGACCTTGCATTATTGGGCGTGTACATGAAGGACGGGGAAATAAGCCAGGCCCTTTGCGGAACTTACAACCCAGAAACAAGGAGCTATGAGGCTCTGTGTTCAGTAAATGCAAAAAGGCAGGGCTTGAATAGGGAGATTGGATCCATGCTTGGAGAAAAGTTAATGGCAAGAAAGCCTAGGAACATAAAGGTGTCAGAAAAAATGAAGGCACAGCCTGACTTTTATGTTATGCCCTCTTCATCATTGGTATTGGAAGTAAGGGCAATGAACATCCTAAGAAGCAAGAACGGCTATGCATGCGGCTTGGAGGATGGGGAGTCTTACTCCTTGAGGATAGGCTGGGTTTATGGCATAAGGGAGAAAAAACCCCGGCAGGCAACAACCACAGCGCAGCTTGCAAGGCTTTACGAGATACAGGAGGCTGAAAATGATAAGCAATAAGGAATTGAAAAGCAACAGGGGAAAGATAATCAAGCTTCTTTCAGATGTTGAGAGGGAAGGGATAGACAACCTTGTTGGCTGGATTGACACTACAGATTTTTACAGTGCGCCTGCCTCAAGCCTTGAAAAGTATCATGGGAGCTTTGAAGGAGGGCTGGCAAAGCATAGCTTGCTTGTTTACCAAGAGCTCTGGAAGAAGGTAAAAAACTATAATCTTGACCTGCCCCATGACAGTGCGGTTCTTGCGGGAATATGCCATGACTTCTGCAAGATCGAGCTATATATTCCCAACTACCTAAAGGATAAAAGCCTTTCAAAGGCAAAGCCATACATGCGTGAAGACACTTTTCCTTTCGGCCATGGCGAGAAATCTGTCTTTCTTGTCCAGAAGCACATTGAGCTAACTGATAGTGAGGCATTAATGATGAGATGGCACATGGGGCCTTTTGACAAGGAGTGGGAAAACTACAGCAGCAAGCTGGAAAAGAATCCTGAAGTGCTGCTAATCTTCCATGCAGATGCAGAAGTGTCAAAGATCTATAAAATTTAGAAGCCAGCAATTCTTCTTTTGTTTTCTTTTTTTTGGAGTGAACTACCCTCAGCTTTCGCAAAGGGCTTCCTGCTTCGCAGACGATAGTTGCCCCAGAAGGGGTAGAGCTTCCATCTCCACAGGCGTTGATTCGGACAGTCCCTGACCTATTTTTTTGAACATTCTATTCTTTATTTCCAACGCAGAATTGTAGTCTCTTGGTGCAACAAAGCCACAATAAAGGCATTTGTGCATCCTTTCCGACAAGCCTTTTGCTACTTCTTCCCCGCATTGGCTACATATCTGGGTAGTGCCTTTATAATTGACAAGTATGTAATGCTTACCAGTCCTTTCAACCTTGTAAGCTACAAACTGCCTTAGCCTGCCCCAAGATGCATCAAGTATTGACTTTGATAACTTATGGTTCCTAGCCATATTTGTAATCTGAAAATCCTCAAAGCCAATGGCATCATAGTTATCAACATAATGCCTGCTAAGCTTATGCAAAAAGTCATCTCTTGAATTCACTAACTTTTCATACTGCCTTGACAAAATGATCCTTGACTTATTCCTATTACTGCTGCCTTTCTTCTTGTTTGACATTCTTCTTTGCAATCTTGCTAACTTCTGAGCTTTCTCTCTCAAATGTCTTGGATTTCCTGTTTTGTTTCCGTCACTATCATATACAATATCATTCAATCCCAAATCTATTCCTACAATTTTCTTTATTGGCAGCTTAGGAACAGTTATTTTCTGTTCTTCTATGACAGAAGCAAACCATTTGCCTGAAGAAGTCTGCTTGATAGTCACTTGCTTGATTTTGCCTGTTATATTCCTGTGGCATCTTATTGGTATTTCTCCAATCTTGGATAACCACAATGTTTGATGCCTTTTTCCTGTAGCAATCAACTTGAAACCCGTTTGATTGTATGTGAAGGTTTTGAACCTATTTTTACTTTTGAATCTCAATCTACCTACTTTTCTTTTGCCTTTGCTTTGTGCTAACCCTCTTAGATTAGAGAATAATCTGTAGCATTCCATCTGCATAGTTTTTGAATGAATATTCTTAAACTTAGGTTCACAGATTTTTATGTCTGGAATTATGCCTTGTATCTGTGCTTTATCTATAACCTTCTGGCTGTTGAGTTCTCCAAGCAGCATATTGTAAGTCTGTCTGCACAATTCCAGACTTCCTAACATCTTTGATTCTATCTTTTTACTTGGATATAACCTGAATTTATATGCTACTTGTAATTTCCTATTTTTAACCCCTTCTTTTCTACAGCTTTCTCTTTCACTCCCCATAGTACTAATGAAAAAGACAAAGCCCTTTATAAGTGCTGCGTGCACACTTGTCAAGTTGTCTAGTGGTTCATTCTCGGAAAACTTACGTTTTGGTGAAACACTTTTCCAGAAAATGCAATAAAGAACACGGCTCTCATCCCCTCCCTCTCAGAAGGGGACTTCCCACCTAGGAAGTTAAATCCTCTTGACTGTTTTAAGGTCCTCAACCCTTTTCTTTAATGGTATGCCAGAGGCAAAGAAGTGCCAGAAAACTTTCTTTAACCATTCAACCCACTCTTCATCATATATCTCATAGAATATGTAAGTGCGTTTCCTCTTTGAGGCTTCCTTTGGATCCTTGATCTCCTTTATTTTAACAACCCTGTCATCCACAATGAAAGCCCTCAACGGCTGCTCGCAATGCCTCACTTCTATCCTGTCCTTTCCCACAGATGAGTTTATAGCATTAACTTTCTTTGCATTGTCTATGCAGTGCATGTCCACGTCTGCAACAATCTTCACTGAAACGTTTCTTTCCGCCAGTTCCCTGAATACGTCTATGAGCTTTTTCCTGCCTTGTATCAGGTTGGCCCAGGATATGTTGCCTGAGAAGATTAAGACCTGTTGCTGTGCTGACATGAGGCTTCCAACAAGGTCTTGCTTCACATTTAGCATCTCCTCTTCCTGCTCCTCAAAGAAAGCGGCCCTTTTATTCTTATCCACATACTGGTAGATGTCAAAAGGGGAGAAATCCTCCTTTTTTCTTGCCACTTCCAATCTTTTGAACAGAAGCTCCTGTGCCTGGGAAGAGTGCATGCTTTCAAGGCTGTTCCAGTAAGCTATCTTTAATGCGCCCCTTGTGCCTGCCCTAAATATCCTGAAGGCTATCGATCCGGTTTCCTGAGAAATCTTTTGGAGATAAGAGTCTGCTGTCCTCCAATTCTTCCTTATTAGCAATGCTACTTCCTGCACTGTCCTTGGCTTCTTGCGTATGAAGTCCAGTATCCTCTTTTCAGTCTTCTTGTCAAGAACCATAATGATTTTGTGGAAGAGATGCTTTATATATCTTCCTGCAACACTATGTATACTTTTTTGTCAAAAAGTGATAAATGAAGTATAACACTGTAGACTAAAAGGAGGATGATACCATGAAAAGACTTTCTTTGACAAGGATAGAAGAACTTGTTAAAAGCCTTATGGAAAAAGAAGACCGAAAAGACGTGGAGTTCAGGCACATAATAGCAGTTTCTGAGGTTGGCGATGTGGGGAAGTATATAACCCATGATCCTGTTCTGAACCCGAACGCAAGGCCACACGGCACCAAAGAAGATGAGGTTCTGGCATATGGGCAGGCTTTTGTGCAATTAGCTGCATTAGCCTATCTCCGCAAAATCCCAATCAAAGAGGCTTTTGAAAAAGGGCTTCAGAATTGGATAGATGCTGACTGGAGGAAGAAAAAAACACAGAAAAACCTTGGCACTGTGCTCAAGGGCATTCCGGCATCACCAGGATTAGTTACTGGAGAAGCCGAAGTTGTGAAAGGGCGTTCAACAAAAAACATTTCCGAAAACAGGATATTGGTTGTAGAGTATGCAACGCCAGAATTTTCTGATTTGGTTAACAAGTCCATAGCATGCATTTCAGACCACGGTGGGGCAACGTGCCACCTTGCCAACATAGCCCGGGAGTATGGCATACCATGTGTTGTGGGCACAGGGGACGCAACTAAAAGGATAAAACCGGGAGATTTGATAACAGTTGATGGCACAAAAGGGGAAGTTTATCTTAAGAGGTGATATAATGGAAGAACTGGAAAGGATAATGGTTGCCCAAGGAGATGGAACCTATTCTGTCTTCTGGGGGACTGAAGAGAGCTGGTGCGAGACAGCCATAAGCAACAGGAAAGGGCTATGCTCTTACTTGCAAGGGCTCATGGCCGGATCTAACATATCTTACACCCGGATAATTAACGGGCCTGAAGAAGGCAGCCAATGGTTTTATGCCGGATTGCCATTAGATGAAACAGAATTTCAGGAGCTAATCAAACTCGTAAAGCCACAAGATAGCTTTTGATGCTACTTGCCAAACCAGTTAGGCCTTAAAAAGAAGAGATGCTTCTCAACAAACTTCCAGTTCCCAATGAGCCATAAAACAAAGCCAACCACTATCACCACAGTTGCTGTCCAGCCATAGCCAATCTGTGCCAGTATGTAAAAGTCGTTTTCCCTCCTTCCCAGGACAGGGGGGAGGAATATGCCGAGTATGTTCACTGCAATGTCTGCAAAGCCTAGCCAAGAGAGCATCTTGAAAGCCCAGTGCCTAAAGAAAATGGAAGGCAGGATAAGGAGCATGTCAACCAGATAGGGAGCTAGTGCAATAAGGGCAAGATGACTGTTGCCAATGCAATCCACACACTTTACAGCATCAGGGAACAAGCCAAACCGGTAAAGGAACCTGCCCTCATGCCCCAAAAGCCTTATCATAGTAAGGTGGGCATTTTCATGGACAGTTATCATTATGAGGAATGCAAGAACAAAAAACAGCATAATCCAGCTTGCATGCTTGTTTAGCCTCGACCATATCTGCCTTATCAATGTATCTTTGTCAGGTATGCCTTCTTGAATTTTATTAGCCATGCCTGCTTAAATAGTTATCCACAATACTTAAATATCTTAGCATTATAGCAATAAGCGGAGGTGTAACAATGGAAGAGCCTGTTGGTAAAATAACTCATTTCTTTGGCAAGATAGGTGTTGCTGTGATAGCATTAAGCGGAGACTTGAAGTCCGGAGATAAGATAAAGATTGGAGAAGGCGAAGAGGCATTTGAGCAGGACGTAAGCTCGATGCAGGTAGAGCACCAGAACATTGCAGATGCCAAGGCAGGCCAAGAAATAGGGATAAAGCTGGACAAGCCTACAAAAGTGGGAGCTCTTGTTTATAAGCTTTAAAAAGGGGGTGCGAAAGCTTTATAAACCTCTTATGTTTTTCCTATTCATAAGCCTGATTCTAATAAGGTGTTGATTATGGAAGATAAATTAAGACACGGTACAACTACAGTAGGAATAGTTTGTAAAGACGGCGTGATACTTGCTGGTGATAGAAGAGCTAGCGCTGGCTACCTTATTGTGGACAAGAAGGTAGAGAAGGTAAAACAGATTACTGATTACATGGCTATAACCACTGCAGGGCTAGTAAGTGACGCACAGCTTTTCACCAAGATAATCAGGGCACAGCTGGCCCTATTGAGAATTCGGAAAGGCAAAGAGCCTTCTGTAAAGGAAGCTGCTAACCTTTTGGCATCTTTAAGCTATGCCAACATAAGGAGGCCAAGTATGGTTCCAGGCATAGTGGCATTCCTCTTGGGGGGGGCAGACAAGGTTGGCCATGCGCTTTATGCTATAGGTATAGATGGAAGCGTTACAAATTATGACGACTATTATTCAGACGGTTCTGGAAGCGTAGTTGCACTGGGAGTGCTTGAGACCATTTACAAGAAGGACATGACAATAGAAGAAGGAACCCAGGTGGCTGTCAAAGCAATCAACGCAGCAATGCAGAGAGATCTTGCAACAGGCAATGGCATAGATGTTGCTGTGATAACAAAAGCCGGAGTAAAGTACGTGCTGAGAAAACAGCTTGACACTAACCTGAAGATCTAAATCTTTTAGTGTGGGTGGCGTGAATTAGAAACTGATTAAAAATGGCAGATATATTAACTGAAGTAATGGATAATCTTCCCAAAGATGCTGAAGTCAGCAATATCAGCTTTGAAGGGGCCAATATAATTGTCTATACTAAGGATAAGGATTTCTTCCTTAACTCTGGAGGGGCAATAAGGGAAGTTGTGAACTTGATAAAGAAGAGAGTTGAGCTCAGGTCTGACCCCTCAATTGTCATGGACCTTGAGGAGGCGGAGAAGACAATCAAGGGAATAATTCCGGAAGAGGCTGCTGTTTCAAATATAATATTCGATCCCCAGAGAAGCCAGGTAATAATAGAAGCAGAGAAGCCAGGCTTAGCCATAGGCAAGGCTGGGGAACTGCTTAAAAAAATAAAGAAAAATACCTTGTGGGTGCCTTTGATAAAAAGGACTCCTGGGATAAGGTCAAAGATAATAGAGACCATAAGGCAAGTCCTGTATGAGAACAACGACTTCAGGAGAAAGTTCCTTGACAGGGTTGGGAAAAGGGTATATAACGGCTGGATAAGGGGCAAGAAAGATGAGTGGGTGAGGATAAGCGTGCTGGGGGCTGGAAGGCAGGTTGGCAGGAGCTGCTTTTTGCTTCAGACTCCTGAATCTAGGATACTGCTTGACTGTGGGATAAACGTAGCAGCCCAGGCAGAAAAGATGTACCCGCATTTTGACGCTCCAGAGATGAAGATAAACGAGATTGACGCTGTGATTGTTACTCACGCCCACTTGGACCACAGTGCCATGGTTCCTTTGCTGTTCAAGTACGGGTATGAGGGGCCTGTGTACTGCACAGAGCCAACGCGTGACACTATGGCCTTGCTGGCATTAGATTACATCAGCGTAGGCCAGAAGGAGATAAAAAAAGCTATATTTTCAAGCACAGATGTCAAGGAGATGGTCAAGCACACAGTCTGCCTCAACTATGAGGAAGTCACAGACATAACTCCAGATGTCAGGCTTACTTTCTATAATGCTGGGCACACTCTTGGCTCAGCCATGGCTCACCTGCATATAGGGAACGGGCTGCATAACATGCTTTACACGGGGGACATGAACTATGAGACTTCTAATCTTCTGGCTGCAGCAGCAACAAAGTTCCCTAGGCTTGAGACGCTTATCATGGAGTCCACATACGGTGGAAAGGATGATAATCCCCCTTCAAGGAAAGAGTGCGAGGCGGAGCTCCTTGGTCTAATAAACAAGACCATAAAAAGGGGTGGCAAGATACTGCTGCCAGTATTGGGGGTGGGGAGGTCGCAGGAGATAATACTCATACTAGAAAGGAACATGAAAGAGGGCAATATTCCGCTTGTGCCCATATACATACAAGGGCTTGTCTGGGATATTACAGCAATTCACACTGCTTATCCTGACTTTTTCAACAGTCGGGTAAGGAAGCAGATATTCCACCAGAATTCCAACCCCTTCCTCTCTGATGTGTTCAAGCAGGTTGGGAGCCAGAAGGAGATGCAGAAGGTTATTGAGACCGGAGAGCCGTGCATAATTGTTGCAACATCGGGCATGCTCGTTGGTGGGGCATCTGTCGAGTATTTCAAGGCTTTTGCTGAGAATGTGAAGCACACTATGATACTTACCTGCTACCAGGGCGAAGGTTCCCTTGGGAGGAGGCTTCAGAAAGGCGAAAAGGAGATAAGCTTCTCAAAGGGTGAAGGCAGGTCTGAAGTTATCCCTGTAAAGATGGACATAGTTTCCATCCACGGCTTCTCAGGGCACTCAACAAGGGGCCAGCTGCTCAACTTCGTTTACAGGCTTGATCCAAAGCCAAAGAGGATAATTCTTGTTCATGGAGAAAGCTCGAAGTGCCTGGAATTGGCTGCTGCCCTGCATCGGCTCAACCGGGTTGAGACTAATGCTCCGAGAAACCTTGATGTTTTGAGATTGAGGTGATTCTACCAATTATCAGTTCGGGCCAGTGAGGAGTCACATAAATAATTCTAATGGCAATTGCTTTCTGTTGCACTTTTTAGTTAAGGTAGCAATTGGTGCTAAAATATTAAGAAGCCAGCACTAATGCGGTTGTAGCCGGAGGTCGCCAAGCAGGCTGCCGATAGCAATACCTGCAAAGTTCTGATTTAAAGGAAAAAGAATCAAGGGATGGAGCGCCTGGGGTGGAAAAGAGGGGTAAAAGAGGTGGTGCTCTCATCCCGTGAAAATTTAAGGGGAGGTGTTTTGCAAACACTGATTATTATAAGATTACTTGGATATATAAATCGAGGGAAGGAATTGTAAAGAATGAAGATATAGACTTGAACTCCAGAAAAAAAAGTAATGGAGGCTTGGAAGAGAGGTTTGGGGTGGCAAACCTCAAAAGGGTTGGGGTGGTAAAAGAGATACCAAGCCCTCCAAATGTATTAATAATGGGTCAAAATGCATTTATAAACCCCTAGAACCGTTATTCTATATCTAAAATCCATAAAGCTTAAAAAGGGATTTTTTGGAGATAAGGCAAAGGTTTTTATATTAAAAAGCGCCTATAATAGTGGTGAGAGGAAATGCTAAACCTTGAAGATTATGTAGTGTCAATAAATGGCCCCCAGTGGTTCTTTGGCTATGACGTTGTATTTCAGGCAATATTCACTGCCATCCTGATATTTGTGTTCCTTATGAGCATGAAGGCCTATCGCTTTAGCGAAGACAAGAAGTTCAAGTACTTCGGGCTTGCATTTCTATCAATAGCCCTTGCTTACGGCATACATGCCTTTTCCAACCTGATGCTTTACCTAGAAGTATATGATGCTGTTGTAAGGGGGATAAACGTGGCAAATCTCTTTTACCTCATGCACATATTCTTCAGCCTTATAGGCTATGGGGTACTTTTACTGATTTCAATGAAAGTCAAGAGCAAGAGGCTTGTGGCATTGCTGTTATCACTAATAGGCCTCTTTATAATCTTCTCATTCCAGTACTACCTGAAGTTCCATCTAATCTCCTTGGTGCTGCTGCTTTTCATAGCATCACAGTTTATTGAGAACTACCAGAAAAAGAAGACCTTTAACACCAAACTTGTTTTTTTGGTATTCCTTTTCCTGTCTTTGGCAGAAGTCTTGTTCATATTTGTTGTAGCATCAGGCCTATATTATGTGCTGGCTTATGCCCTGCAGCTTATAGGGTATATATTGATGTTATATTTCCTTCTAAGGGTGGTGAAGCATGTCTGAGCGTAGGAACAGGCTTGACATAGTGGGGGATATCCTCAGGGCTATCCAAGCCAAAGGGGGAAAGATAAAGCCAACCCATCTCCTGTATAAGTCAAACCTTTCTCATGAGGGGATGAAGAAGTATGTAGAGGAGCTGAAGCAGAAGGGGCTCATTGAGGAGATTGTTGAACCTAAGTCTAACCACAAGTTCTTTACGATCACAGATAAGGGGCTTAAGTTCCTTGAGGACTACAAGAAGGTTAAGGAGTTTACAGAGAGCTTTGGGATCTAGCATTCTTTTTTTGTGTTGTTGGGGAAAATCTTAAGAAAGCAGCCGCCCTTACTCTATTGAGGCTAATCTTGAGGGAATGGGGCTCTCCTAAGAAAAGCAAGATTTAACGATCATTACCCTCGAAATGGAAGCAAAACTGGCTGCTCATACATATTCCGCACCAACCATTTAACCGACAGAAACCTTTATAAATGATGTTGGATTCTCACAATAAAGTTTAGGGGAAAAAATGGCAGGACTAAGGGCATTTTCATGCTACAGGAATGTGAAGAGGCCTTACACTAGAAAATCTAAGTTTAAGAGAAAGGCCTTCATAAAGTCAGTGCCAAATATAAAGCTTGCAAAGTTCGATTATGGCGAGCTTAAGAAAGACTTTTCTGCACAGATTGACCTCGTTTCAAACCAGAAGATTCAGGTAAGGCACAATGCGCTTGAGTCTGCAAGGCAGGTTGTTATAAGGACGCTGAATAAGGGGACAAAGAATTACCGCTTTAAGATAAGGGTATACCCTCACCATGTCTTGAGGGAGAACAAGATGCTTACAGGGGCAGGAGCTGACAGGATGCAGACTGGCATGCAGAAAGCCTTCGGCAAGGCTACTGGTGTGGCAGCCCAGCTAAAGCTAAAGCAGCCAATCTTTACAATATACGTGGAAAATCAAGATATTAATCTTGCCAAGCGGGCACTTAAAGCTGCGTGTCCTAAATTGCCTGGTAAGTGTTCAGTAGTGGTAACTTGACTGGTTCTTTAAAAGAGGTTTTAGAGAATAGAAATATTTATTAAGCATTAATGTTTTAGTAATCTTGCTATATATGCTTAGGATTAAAAAAAGAGGTGGAAATGCAGAGAATTTTGAGGATAATTTATACGAAGAAATAATTAAAACGCGGGAAGAGGAAGAAAGTATTGCTATGTGATGGATTTGCCCTTTTATGGTGGTGAACAGCTGTTTCACTGGTGGGTAGTTATAATTTAGATACTTCTACTTGAGTATAATAATATTTATATAGGTTAAGCATCCATATGTTTAATGTGAAGACTGGGATAACAGTAACTTCATCAGCAGCCACAACAGAAATTCTTCAGCTACACACCATCATGGTTAAAAAAAAGGGTTTTCCTCCCGGAAGAAATCCAAGAGGAAAACTAGCATAAGAATCCCTCAAAGGATTCCCAGAGTAATGAAACATAGCAAATAAATAAAGGTTTCGGTTTTGGTAGGGGGAATTCTTTGAGAGTTATAAATCGAAAATGGTTAATCAGGACACATTAGAGAAGATGACCTTGTTAGCAAGCTTGTCGCATTTAATCGGTAATGGCTTGGCGGCAATTAAGGAGGTGACATAGCAGGGAGCTAATACCGGACTGGGGCGCGGTGCCATTCCAGGAGGTGATTGCCATGAAGGACAAATCGGGGCAGTACCTGGTCATGTGGCACATAGTTCGGGCTTTCAAGAAACCTGGGCTAGTGAACCAGCTGTTTGGAAAAAGGCAGCAACAGCTGATGCCGGTGATCCAGGGGTACAATACGGAAAAGTTTGCTAAGATGCGGTACGACCAGATAAAGACCAAAGGAGGCCTAAGACCTTACCTATTGAGGGTAATTGAGACATAAATCATGTTGGCTTGCATTTCCTCCTTTCCCTAACCCCCCTCTTGCATCGGAGAGGGGGGCGGGTTAATTTTCAGGCCAACGGGAAAAAACAACGTGGACAACAAACAAAAAGAGCTGATACAAGTTGAAATCGAGAACTGCAGGAATAACATAGAGTTTTATAAAATAGAGATCAGCAGCATGGAACAGAAGATGCAGGAGCTCGAAAGAATAAGGGAAGAGTACGACTATTATTGATAGCAAATTCGTAGGCGAGTTTTTTATTAGTGGGACTTATGTGCATGTTGTTTTGCAAGGTTGGTGCATAGCAAATATTTTTCGATACATACTGGAAAGCCTGAGCAGAATCTGGCTGCTGATTTGGCGAAAAGATTAAAAACCTTTTGTTATTCTAAAAGCTTTATGGCAAGGATAGTGCTCTTGGGAGAAATAGGAAAGGTAGATTCTAAGGAAGTAGGCCGGAAAGCGATAATGCTCTACGAGCTCAACAACGCAGGATTCCCTGTGCCTCCAGCTTTTGTTGTTACGGCTGAGACTTTCAGGAAGTTCGTCCAGCAGACTGGCATACAGGTAATACTTAACGAGGCTATTCAGAATAGAGACCTTGGAAGGATAAAAAAAATTATAATGAGCACTCAGATTCCGGACTACATAAAGGAGGAGATTTTGCATGCCTATGAAAGCCTTACTGTTAGCGAGGAACTTGTAAAGGCAGACATCGCAAGCAGTGCACTTGCAATGATTAAGACTGGAAGGGAACCGGCTTATGTTGCCCTGAGGAACTCTCCTGTAAGGGGTGGTGGATCATCAACTATCGGGGCAAAAGGAGCCAAGCAGCTATTGGATGCCATAAAGGCGTGCTGGTGCTCTTTTTTCAACAAGGCTGAAGAGGCAAAAGAATTGGTTGAGAAAGGGGTGGCAGTCATAGTGCAGAAGCTTGTTAATGCTTCTAAGTGCGGAATCTTGATATCTTCAAATCCTGCAAACTCGGGTGAGGTAGTTATCAAGGCGGCATGGGGGCTGGGCGATATTATTGAGAAAAAGGATGCAGGGCCTGATGTTTATATCCTGGGAAAGAAGGAACTGAACTTGCTTAGCAAGGAATCAGGGAACCAGGATTGGCTGTATATGCTTGACTATGGCATGGGGCAGATAGTCAGGAAGGATGTGCCTTCTGGCCAGAAGGCGATAGATGTGCTTACTGATTTTGAAATCCATGAGATTTCAAGGCTTACTATCAAGGCAGAGGAAGAGTTTGGGCCGGTGGAAGTGGAGTTTGCCATAGAGAGGGGAAGGGTTTGCATTCTAGGGTTTGCTTTACTCAATAAGCCTGGAGAAGAAGTATTGACTTTTTCAGAAGATGCAGAGGCTCCTGAAGAGGTTCAAGAAAAGAGTGCTAAGGAGAGGCAGTATCCGCAGATAGTCACAGAATTGAGGATAATGCTTAGGGGTGTTGATGAGGCTAACGAAATAAGTGGTGATGGGATAGTTGTGCCCTTTGAAGCGCTTGTTAATGATAATTCCCTTACAGATCCTGGAAGAGAAGGAGAGCTTACTGATAGGCTGTTTGAAGGGCTGAAGGCTGTGGCGGATGGTGGGAGGGTTGTTTGGTATAGGCTCATGAGCAGGGCTGATTCTGGCAATAATCCATTTATGGGCTGGAGGGGCATTAGGAGGGGCTTGGAGGATAGCAGAATATTGAAGGCAGAACTCTCTGCTGTCAAGAGGGCATTGGATTCTGGATTTTTGGGTGTGGGCTTGGTTCTGCCCCTTGTTACGGGTATTGGGCAGCTCAAGAGATTTAAGTCCGTGCTTATGGAGATTGGCTTGGAGGCGCAGGAGAACATAGACCTTGGAGTCTCTGTAGACACTCCGGCTTCTGTCCAGATAATAGACGAGCTCTGTGCAGAAGGCATAGACTTTATTTTCATAGATATTGATAGCTTAGCCCAGCTTACATTTTGTGCAGACCTTTCTGATGAGAAGGCTTCCACTGTTGTGAACAGGATGCACCCTTCTTTGCTGAGGCAGGTTAGCAAAGTGGTCAAGGCTGCAAGAAGGTACAATGTTGAAAGTGCCATTTTCTGTACAGGTGAAAGGACTGCCGAGTTTGCAGTTGAGTCCGGGGTGGACATAATCGTCTTGCATAAGGAAGATATGGGTGGAATCAGGGAGGCTGTTGCAAGAAGGGAGAAGAAGCTCCTTTTAAGCGTGGCAAGAAGGGGTTTTGGAAGTTAGTAAAGTATTTTTAGAAGATATGTCTTTTTTTTGCCTATTGCCACTACTTCTATGTCTATGTTTCTTATCTCCCCTTTAAAGCTGTTTGCGTAGTTCTCACATTCTTTTAGAGTAAGAAATTCCTTTGCATTGATTTTCATGATATTCCAATATCTTGTCCCTTTATAAGTTTTATTATAGTTTTGGTATAGATTTGAAGTAATCTTATTATTTATGAGTCACTTTTTTGGTTTTGATATGGATAAGAATGATATAAGGCACCTTAGCTGGGTTTTAAGAGGGAAGCAGAGAAGGGAGATAATTGTGCAGATTGAGGGGCCAGAAACCCCTACTGGGATATCTTCAAAGTCTGGCTATTCATTGAATCATACAAGTAGGATTCTTAATGAGCTTAAGAGGCAGGGCCTTGCCAAATTGCTTAACCCCAAGCAGAAGACCGGAAGGCTTTATGTCCTGACTTCCAAGGGGAAGAAGATTAGGGATGCTATCAGGAAAAAGCCGAAGGGCAGCAATCCCTGATGCTTGAATAAGAGTTTTTTCCTATGATTATATGATCTAATACATCTATGTAGAGCAGGTTTCCTGCTTTTACGAGCATTTTGGTCACTTCTATATCTTCATCGCTTGGCTCTGCATCTCCAGTAGGGTGATTATGTGCAAGGATAATTCCTGAGGCATTTTCTGTTATTGCTCTGCGAAAGATTTCCCTTGGATGGATGACGGTGGTGTCAGAGCTTCCTATGAATACTGTTGTTTCTTTTATTAGCCTTCTTCTTGAGTCTATTAAGAGGCATAGGAAGTGTTCCTGCTTTAATATTGAAAGTTTAGGTATTAACAGCCTTGCTGCTGATTCGGCGTTGTCTATGGTCTCTTTTTTTTCAAAAGATGAGGCTGCCCTTCTTCCCAGCTCGAAGCATGATATGAGCTGGGAGGCCTTGGTCTTTCCAATGCCTTTTATACTGGAGATTTCTGTGGCGCTGGTGTTGCCCAATTTTTCCAAGTTGTATTTTTTTAGCAGCCGTCTTGAGACTTCTACAACATTTTCTGCTTTTGTCCCTGTCCTAAGGATTATCGCTATGAGCTCTGCGTCTGTTAATGCTAATGCTCCTTTTTGTAGGAGTTTCTCTACAGGCTTTTCTTCTGTAGGCCAGTCTTTTATTATCATGGTTGGTTCTTTGTTTAGAATGTTTATATGCTTGCCTGAAATATTTCGGAAGATTTTTGGGAGGAGGTATTTTTTCTTATTTTGACGTCTGAGATTAATTCCGGCTATTTTTTCCTGTATCCAAAGAGTTTATTGTATCTTTTGTGATCCATGAATTCTAGCAAGATTGAGATTATTTCTAATTCGTTTCCTGTTATTGTATACAGCATTCTCCAATAATCAGGGAGATTAATTTTCCAGAGATTTGTAATGCCATATCTCATGATGTATTCTTTTGGAATCTGTTGTTTCGGAACTTGTATGCCTCTGTGGGGATTAATTAATAAATGTTCTTTTTCCCTTTCAATTGCTGTTAGAAGCTGTTTGTGAAATTTGCTGTCTTTGATTGAATCTTGGAGTTTTTTGAGCTGTTCTTCAAAAACGGGAGAATATTTTACTTTTATCTTTTTTTTCACTTTGCATCAACACTTTTTTTTAATAACTCCTTCATTTTTTGGCTTTCGTTATGGATCCAAAGTACACCTTTTCTACCAACCATTATGGCTCCTTTCTCTTCGAGGTAGTTTAATATTACATTTAATGTCTGCCGCATGACTTTTTTTGGCAGCCTTCTTAATAATTCATTCTTTGAGATGGTCAGGTCGGCTTTTTTTAGCACGTCTTCTACCATTAATACTGTATCTAGTCTTGGGTAATGTAATACTGTTTTTTGTGGCATAAAGTTACTAGTATATAAACTTATATATAAGGCTTTCTGGCCTGAAATTTGTTTTGTTTGCATGGCTTCTTTTATGGATGTTTTTCTTTATATGCTTGCCTGAAATATTTCGGAAGATTTTTGGGAGGAAGTGTTTTAATTGGTTTTTGCCTCAGGAAAGAATTCCGGGAGAACTTTACACCGCAAGTTTTATAAATTAGGCGGGTTTTTTTAATTTGACACGCGCCAGTAGTTTAGTGGTTATAATTCGGCGTTGCCAACGCTGAGACGCGGGTTCGATTCCCGCCTGGCGCATTGGACACTGAGTCCGAATCCCCAAGGGCAAAAACGCCCCGGGATTCGAACAACATCTGAACATTATTACGGGCACAAATAACCGAAGCTTTTAAATACCTTTGTGCCCTTACAAGTTAGTATGACATACGTTGAAATAATTGGGCGAGGAAAGAAGGAGTATTATTATCTAACTAAGAACACAAGGATAAGCCTGAACAAATGGAAGAAGATAAGAATCTACCTAGGAGATAAAAAGCCAACAAAGAAAGAGATACAGAAATACGCCAGAAAGATTGAGCAAAAGGTAAAAAAAGAAGCTATTGAGAAGTTGGAGTACCCCCATCTATCAAAAGAAGATTCTGAAACACTCCAGGATCTAAAAGAGAGCTATAGGGCTTGGCTAAAGCATACTCCTTCAACAGTAAAGGAGAAACTCTATGAAGATTTTGTTATAAGATTCACCTATCACAGCAATGCAATTGAAGGGAACAGGTTAACATTAAGGCAGACCGCGCTTATCCTTAAGGATAAGGTAATCCCTTCAGGGATACGGGCAGAAGACTATCATGAGGCAATTAATGGGAGGCAATGCCTTGAGTTCCTTAAGTACTATAAGGGTGGTTTGAATAAAAGGCTTCTGGAAAAAGTAAATAGGATACTAACAAAAAACACCAGTGTTGTATACAGTGGGAGAATAAGGTTCTTTGATGTGCAAATAGGGGGGTCCAATCATATCCCTCCAAAACATAAAGAAGTAGAGAAGCATCTCCTAAACATGTACAAGTGGTACAGTGCAAGCAAAAACAGGCTCCACCCATTTGAATTGGCAACCATGATTCATGCAAAAATAACTTGGATACATCCTTTTGAAGATGGTAATGGAAGGACTGCAAGGGCTATAATGAACTGGCTTCTTATGAAGAATGGTTTCCCTATGTTCTTTATACCATACGAGAAGAGAGAAAAATACTATACAACAATAGAAGAAGCAGACAAAGGAAATTACAAGCAGTATGTTTCCGGAATGTTAAGGCTTATAATCGACCAGGTTAGGAGCTATGGGCGCAATAAAGATAGAGCAACTTAACAGGTGCACGAGACTTTATTCTCGCCTAGCGCATAAGGGATTCTTTGGTAAGAAGAGATTCATTCCTGAAACTTATATTGGCCGTTTTCCTCATAAACAATATCTCCCTGGAAGTCCTCTCCTTTTTGGTATAGTTCTGACTGGTAGGTTAGGGTTAGGGGGGTTACTAGTTGATAAGCAGTCTCTTTGTTTGTTGCACCCTGGTATGTTGCTTCCAAAACATAATTGAGTCCAGCATCTTTAGCATCCCTGGCAACAGCCATAAAGTCATTATCCCCCTTTAGGTTGCCAACACATTCAACTGAAAGTTCCAGCCCAGAAGGAGTTTTAGCAAACTTTTGAATATCTGGAAGCTCTGATTCAATCTCTTCTTTTGAAGCTTTACATGCAAAAAATCCGTATGCCTTTCCGCAGGTTGCCATAACTTGTAAGTGCATAGGCTACTATATAAAGCATTTGGGGATTTGTAAAATGGCCAGTTAGGGCTTAATTCGTTCAAATTTAAGGGTTTCAGATTGCAGTTTTTCAGGGGTATAAGGCTTAAATTCACGTTTTCAAACAGGCATAACTTTTAGAATAAGGGAAAGAAGACAGGGCGGCTGCTAAAAAATTATATCACATAAACCCCTTACGCATTCTCAGATCCTCATGCCTTTGTTATCGTAGAGTAAGTTCTCAACCCTGTCTGAAAGAGTATCAGCTGCGCTTTCCCCTATGTTAGAAGCCATTTCCATGAACGGCAGGTTGAACGGCAGCTTTGGCCCGTCAATCCTGTATTCCTTGACATCAGTGTGCTTGAACTTGCCAACCTCTTCAATCATCTTTATTGCCTCATCCATTCCGCCGATTTGGTCAATAAGCTTGTATTTCAGGGCTTCATCCCCCATGAATGCCTCGCCTGTTGCAATCTCCTCTATCTCTTCCATTGTAAGGAGGGATTTCCTTCCTTCATAAACCCTTCTCTTGAACCATTCGTGGACTTTTTCTGCCATAGCTGTGGACCTTTCCTTTTCTTCAGGGGTGACTGCCTTGAACGGAAGCCCTTCAGCCTTGTGCTTTCCGGCCTTGAACACTTCCATCTTGACTCCGTACCTCTTTGCAGC
Source organism: Candidatus Woesearchaeota archaeon (assembly GCA_043818535.1). GTDB lineage: Archaea > Nanobdellota > Nanobdellia > SCGC-AAA011-G17 > GW2011-AR17 > JBDRFS01. The sequence goes on along the minus strand of JBDRFS010000119.1, from coordinate 2,830 downwards.
TTCTGAGATGTCCAGCCTCATGCTGAAGACGCCGATGCTTCCAATCATGCTTGTTTCACAGGCTATTATCTTGTTGCAGGCGCATGAAATAAGGTATGCCCCTGAACAGCCCATGTCATTTATCATTGCAACAGTAGGCACAGGCTCGTATTCTTTCTCCAAGCTCTTGTCCTTGCATCTCCTGTCAAAGCTTTCCTGGGTTTCCCTTTCTATTTTGAGTATTGTATTTGCTATGTCTTCACTTGGCTGGACGTTTCCTCCGCCAGAGCTTATGTCAAATATGATTCCTTTTGTTCTCCTGTTTTTCAAGGCGTTCTTGATTTGCCTCTTAATCCTTTGAGGCATTGCGTAATTGCTTCCAGCCATTGCAGTTGTGGACTTGGAGGGCTTTCTTGCGATGGTTCCTTCAATAGGAATGACAGCTATCTCATACGCATTTTTCCCTTCCTTCTTTTTTTTGCGCTCTTTCCTTATCATATGTACGCCTATAGAAATTCCTGCTGCGAAGTATGCTGTTACAACAGCTCCAGCACCGAATCCTGCTGCACCTACGACTAAATCTTCAAGGCCAAAACTCATAATTTCCCTCCTTTTTTCTAGGATTGTTATCTGCCCGAGATTTAAATAGTTTTGGGAGTTTTTTTAAGAAAATGGGGCCTTGCCATCCTGCTTGAACCTTTTGGGAGGACAAACTTTATAAAATCCGCAAAACGCTACATAAATGCAGTGGAAGGGCCGTCAAGCTTAACAGTTATAGTTTACCTCGCAGCCTACTTTGCACTCTTCTTTGTTGCGGCATATCTCCTGAGGGACAGGAAAGTCTTTGGGAGGAGCCTGAGGGAATATCTCTGGCCTATCTGGGTATACCTCCTATTGGCTATGTTCGGTGTGGCTTGGCAATACGTGGGCTTTTTCCGTGGACCAAGCATAGGGCAGGCTTTATGGGCGGCGATGGTAGCGCTGTCTATTGCAGTGCTTCTAAGGAAGCATGCTTTCAAGGCGAAGAACGTGCTTTTCCTTGCTGTGCTCTACTCTTTAATGCTGCATGGGGCGAAATGCTCACTGAGGTACATAGTCTATGGGCGGTATGACATGCATTTCAAGACTCTTGCTTACATTGGCAGCAGGTTCTCGTATGGGGCTGCTCTTGTCTTCTTCGCTGCGGTTTTCACCCTTCTGGCACTCCTTTTGCACGCAGAGGCGTCATTGAAAGAGCCTGCAACAAAGAGAATGTTGGATTTTGCCTTAGGTTTGGGGCTGTGCGTCATTGCCCTGCTTATAGCCATAAAGATCTACAGCCCGGGCCGGCATACTTCCATGTACATCTGGATAATATTCATTTTTGCTATCCCTGTTGCCACGGCGTTGTGGCTTGCCGTGCGTAGGCTGAAGAAGAAGTAGTCAGAAGCCGGGATGTTCCGGGATAGTTCTGATTATAGTTTTAACTGCTGTCAGTTCGGAGAAAGGCGGCTGCTATCTTTCTTGCGAGCAATAGATAAGTTTAAAAACTTGAAGGGTTTCTAATTTGTAGGCTCAGTTGAGATTATTGAGGACCTTCGGGTTCGAGATGAAGGATTCTGGGTTTAGGTTGGCTGGTCTGAAGTTAGGACTTCGGTTTTGATGGATGACCTTTCAACCGCCTTCATGTTCTTAGGATTTTTACAAGGGTTGGATTGCCAGAAACAGTTTTAGGCCAGTGAGGGGTCAGTCTTTTTCCAGAAGTTAAACACCCACTTTGGGCGGACAGCACGAGCGTCAAACGCCGAGGCCGGACTTCTGATGGTATGGCTTTTCCCGACTATAAAGTAGAAGATGGATGGATATAAATAGATCGGTGTTGTGGGGTGTATGTGTTTGTTTGCTTCTTTAATATATAGAACATTTTATAAGTAATTCCCTTTTCAAATTCTTATATGGGCTTTGGTTTCATTATGGTGTTAACAATAGTACAAATAATCCTATTTGTGCTTATTATAGGTAGTGCAGCCTATAATGTTCTGGCTAAAAAGAAACACTGGCAGTTTACTATTATCCTTTTAGTATTCTTCATAGTAAATCACATCTACGAAGAAATGTATGAAGATGAGATAATGGAACAGGCTTTGTACGACCAAGCCCGATATAGCCGCTTACAACAAAATTTAGAGCAACCACAAAAAACTACTGCTGTTGTTGAATCTGTTTTAGATGGAGATACGATTAAATTATCTTCCAGAGAAACTGTGAGATTAATTGGATTGAATGCTCCAGAGTCAGGAGACAAGTGTTTTTCAGAAGCAAAAACCACGCTTGAAGATTTAGTATTGGGGAAAGAGATTACTCTTGAAACAGACATTGATGATAAGGACCAGTATGGAAGATTATTGAGGTATGTTTTTGTTGATGGCCATAATGTTAACTACGGCATGATTTATCTGGGGTTTGCCCATAAATATGACTATGGTGCAAATAATAAATATTCCAATGAGTTTGAACAAGCAGAAAACGTAGCAAAAAAGAACGAGGGGTGTTTGTGGAAATCCGAGGAAGTAAAATACATCCAGGATGAGTGTATTCAAATCAGGGATTTCCATTTCAATGCGGCTGGAGATGATAATTATAATTTGAATGATGAATATGTAACTTTTGAGAATACTTGTATTTACTCACTTAATATGGAGGGGTGGACAATTAAAGATGAAACTGCTTCTCATGTTTATACGATCCTTCTTTTCACATTTCCTCCAGACTCTACATTTACATTATATACAGGCAAAGGAACAAATACTGCATCAGAGTTATACTGGGGCAGATCCTCTGGAGATTATGCCGCTATTTGGAACAATGGTGG
>JBDRFS010000118.1:0-3913 GCA_043818535.1 Candidatus Woesearchaeota archaeon | reverse complement strand
AGCTTGCTGTCCAAATCCGCATAAGGGAACTGCTTGGAAGAGTAATCTTGAGTCTCATGCACTTCCTTAGATATGACATAAAGCACATTCAGATTTGGGAGGTTATACTCAGATTCTATGGCCATCATCCTGCTCTTCAGGGGAGCATGGTAGTTAAGCGAAGAAGCACAGCCAAAAGAAGCCAATATGGCAGAAATGCAGGCTGCCTTAAGAAAGTATTTCATCACAAAAAGTAATGCAAGAGAGATTTATAACATTTTCTAGGGTTTTAATCAATTTTCCGGAGATTGATGAAAAGCATTATAAAGCACAGCTTATACTTAATCTGCATGACCTCCTTTAAGATAATCAAGAATGAGATTAAGCTAGAAAAGGAAATAACAAAACTTGACGAGTTCGTGCTTGACCTTATAGGAGTCATTTCAAAATACGCAAACTACGTGATAATAAGCGGCTATGTGTCTATATTTTTCGGAAGGGCAAGAGGCACAGAAGATGTTGATATGTTTATGGAAGAAATCCCGCTGAAAAAGTTTCTTGCAATCTACAAGGAGCTTACAGAAAAGGGCTATGACTTTACAATAGATGATGCTGAAGAGCTTTATCATGGCTACCTCAAGTACGGGCTTCCAATAAACATATGGAAAAAAGGCTTTCCGCTCTTAAGGCTAGAAACGAAATTTGCCCTAAAGATGTCACAGAAGATGGCAATAAGGGAGAAGGTCAAAGTAGTTTTCATAAGCCATGAACTTTATTTTGGCGGTATAGAGTCTCAAATTGCTTACAAGAGGTATATAGCAAAATCTGACAAGGACTTGAAGGACGCAAGGCACTTAGAAGTAGTATTTCTAGATTTGAGTAAAGAAAAGATAGAGCATTACAGGAAGATATTCGAGGCCGAGTTCAAATGACACAGACCATGGAAGATGTTGAGAGGTGGGCAGAGTATGTGAAAAAGCACAGCGACAAGGAATGGTCCTCACAGCAAAAAGTATTAATTGACTCCCAGATCAAGAATGCAATGGAAATCGGGCTGAGCAGGGAGCAAGTTCTTTATATCCATGACAAGAAACGCAAAAAGGTTCACTCCCCGTAATGGCAGTTCTCAAGGAAAGGGCATATCTCCTTTTGAGGAAGGTGGATTATGTAGTCAGCATCCCTTGGCTTAACAGATGAGTCAAGCGGTATCATGAATTTTTGCTTGTCAATGCCAAGCTGCTTTGCGGACTTGGCAATCTCATCAAAGATGTCCCTCAAGAAATTAATGTACTCACCTTCCTTCTCATCCAGATTGTATATTTCACAGCCGACATAATCAACGTTTACAGACTTTATGCCCTCTTCCAGAAGCATCTCGTTCACTGTGGCCCCAAGTGAAAGCCCAAAGCCGTTGTGGTCTGCGCCTGCATACACAGCAATCCTTGCCCTAGGATTTTCCTCAAGCGTCTTAATTATTATGTCAGTCCAATTCCTGTTTCTGGTCTCAAGAGTTGAAAACACCATCCAGCCAGTTATGCTGCCCCCCAAGTCAAGGTCAATGCCCAGAGTCTTTATGCCATTCTTATTGGCAACAACCACCATGGAAACATCCTGCTTTATGTCTCCGAGCGTAACTCTCGAAAGCAGACTCTCAAGCTTCCCCCTTTTAACCTTTCCATCGTAGAACTTGTCAATTATTGGCTGTTCAATATCATAAAAGACTTCTAAGGCAAGATGCGTCATGCCCATCTTCTTGAAATCCGGCAGCATGCTGATAAGCTCATCCTTTGGAGAACGATTTGTGTGCTTTTCCCCAAGTATCATTACAGGAATGTCAGAAGGCCATATCTTGCTGTAGTCTACTTCCTGCCTGTGGTATTTGACATAAGAAAGCACATCTGTATAAGCTACATCTGCATTAAGCCCATTTATACTGACAAGGTCTTTTGGCTTAGTCTTAACTTGTGGAAATACCTGGACTGTTACGTCCTTTGCCTTGTATGCCTCCTGCTCATTGCAGCCGGCTGTTGCAGCGCCAAAAGCAGAGCTAAAAATAAGTGCCGCTAAGGCCCAACCTCTTTTTCGCATAGGATTATATTGGCATTAATGATTTATAAGATTTTCTCAAATTCCCCTTTCTATGGCAGCCCGCGCTTCTTCTCTTGTTTGTGAAGAAAGCCTTAAGCCTTCTTCTCTGCTATTGTCTTGGCCTGCAGGAACAGCAGCAAGTATTCCTTGCCGCCTGTCTTTGAGTCAGTGCCCGACATGTTGAACCCGCCGAAAGGGTGCGCTCCAACGAATGCGCCTGTGCACTTCCTGTTAAGGTATAGGTTCCCCACGTGGAAGTCCTCCTCTGCCTTTCTCAGCTTTTCCAGGTTTCTGGTGTAAAGCGCCCCGGTCAGCCCGTACTCTGTGCTGTTTGCTATGCGCATCGCATCTTCAAAGTCCCTGGCCTTTATTACTGGAAGAACAGGCCCGAACATCTCTTCCTGCGCTGTCCTGGCGTCCCAGGCAACATCCCGAATGATTGTAGGCTCTATGAAGTGGCCGCTGCTGCTGTCAGCAATTCCACCCAATACCAGGCTACCCTCCTCCATCCCAAGCCTTATGTACCCCATCACCTTATCAAAGGCTCGCCTGTTTATTACCGGCCCAATGTCGCTTGAGAAATCTTCAGCTGGCCCAATCTTCAGAGTTCTTGTATAGTCTGCAAGCCGGCCTATGAACTCTTCGTACACGTCCTCAACAACTATTGCACGGGAACATGCCGAACACTTCTGGCCCTGGTAGCCGTATGCAGCCTGCATAGTGCCCAAGGCTGCGCTCTCAAGGTCTGCTTCGCTGTCGATTATGGTTGCGTCCTTGCCGCCCATCTCGGCAATTACCCTCTTCATCCAGATCTGGCCTGGCTGGGATATGCCTGCCTTTTCGAATATTTGCAGTCCAACATCCCTTGAGCCGGTGAATGCAATAAACCTTGTCCTTGGATTGCTTACCAGGAAGTTCCCAACCTCTGGACCGCTGCCTGGCACGAAGTTAACCACTCCTTCAGGGAGGCCTGCCTCCTCAAGCAGCTCGACAAACTTTGCCCCTGTGACTGGCGTGTCGCTTGCCGGCTTCACAACAACTGTGTTTCCTGCCACGACCGAGGCTATTGTTATGCCTGCAAGGATGGCACAGGGATAGTTCCATGGCGGTATCATTGCCCCAACGCCTAAAGGGATGTACTTCATGTAGTTCCTCTCGCCCTTGCAAGGGGTGAGCTCCTGGTTTGCGCACCATTGCATTGCCTGTCTGGAGTAGAAGTCAAGGAAGTCAATTGTCTCTGCAACCTCACCGTCTGCCTCTGCCCAGCTCTTCCCTGCCTCATGCACTACCCACGCATTGAACTCCTCCCGCCTTTCAAGCATAAGGTCTTTGGCTTTCAGCATGACATCAATCCTCTTCTCAAGCGGAACCCTTTTCCAGCTGTCAAATGCCTTCCATGCCGCATCAAGCGCCTTTTCAGCAAGATCCGGCGTCCCCCTGCGCGCAACGCCTATAATTTCGTGCTTGTGGGATGGGTTGTATGATATTATGCCTTTCCCTTTCCTTATCCTTTTTCCGCCAATTATAATAGGGTATTCCTTCCCGAACTCTAGCTTTGCTTTTGCGAGCGCCAGCTCCATCTTTTTGCGGCTCTCTTCATTTGAGAAGTCTATGAACTCGCAGTTCCTGAATTCCTTTTGCATTTTGTCCCCTCCATTATCATGCCTTATCTCTCCGAGATTTATAAGATTTTCTCAAATTCCCTTTCTATGGCAGCCTGCGCTTCTTCTCTTGTTGGTGAAGAAAGCCTTGCAGCAACAGGAGGTGCAATGCTTGCACATGCAGGTGGCCGGCCTGAGGACTTCCACGCCAACAGACCCAAAAGCGCAGGCTTCCAGCTATTATG
>JBDRFS010000117.1:0-12883 GCA_043818535.1 Candidatus Woesearchaeota archaeon | reverse complement strand
AACATAACAGTAATATGCGTGGACAATGGCATCTACGGCATGACCGGGGGGCAATTGGCTCCGACAACAGAAAAAGGCATGGCAACAGCCACTTCCCCTTATGGGAGCCCTTACGAGCCCATAAATCTTCAGGGAATTATCACATCAAACAAGAAGCATTTCTATGCAAGGACAACCGTGTTCCATATCCCGCATCTTGTGAAGTGCATCAAGGAAGCAAGCCAGTGGGAAGGCTTTTCCTTTGTCCATGTGTATTCAAACTGCATAACGCAGGCTGGGAAATACAAGGGAATAAAATCCGCTTACGAGATGCTAATTAAGCTAAGGAAGGATTTCAGGATAAAAGAAGATGGGCTGCTAAAAGATAACGAGCTGGGGATAGTTAAAAATGGATAAGGCAATAATTGTTTCAGGGCAAGGAGGGCAAGGCATCAAGTTCATGAGCACTGTATTAGGGAAGCTTTTCATGAGCTTGGGCAAGGAAGTGGCGATAACCTTTTCCTACGATGCTGCAATGAGAGGAGGCAACATCACGGCATTCATAAGCATTTCAGACAGTGCAATACTTAACCCATTGCCGGAAAACTATGACATCAGTGTTGACAGCAGGCAGTTTGTTGAGAAAGCAATTGCATTAGGAAGCAAGACATTTACCGGCATGGTAATCCTCGGCTCAATTCTTAAAAGTCTTGATGTAATGCCTGACAAGGTTACAGAAGTCCTGCCTGAAAGGAACAGGGAAGAAAACATCAGGGCTGTAAGGCTGGGCTATGGAAAATGAAGCTTCTAGAACATGAAGGCAAGGAGATATTCAGGAGATACGAGATAGACATCCCTAAAGGCGTAGTTGTCTCTTCACCTGAAATGTTCAAGGGCCTTAATGCCGAAGAAGTGGTTGTGAAAGCCCAAGTGTTGGTTGGAGGCAGGGGCAAGGCTGGAGGCATAAAGTTTGCTTCTTCAGTTGTTAAAGAAACTATCTCTTCTATTTTGGGGATGAGCATAAAAGGCGAAGCAGTAAACGAAGTTCTTGTTGAGGAGAAGCTTCCAATAGAGGAAGAGCTTTACCTTGCAGTTGCTGTTGACAGGACAAACAAGTGCCTAATCCTTCTTTACTCTACAGAAGGAGGCGTTGACATAGAGGAAACAGCCTTAAATAACCCTGAAAAGATTCTCAAAATTCCCATAAAAGATGGCAGCTCATTCGCCTCTCTTCCAAAAGATGTCCAGCCAATAGCAGAAAAGCTTTATCGCATAAGCAAAGAGATGGATGCCGAGCTTGTCGAAATAAATCCCCTTGTAAAGGCTAATGGGAAGCTTATAGCTGCAGATGCCAAAGTGATAATTGATGACAATGCATTGTTCAGGCACCCTGAATTCTCTAAGAAGAAGGATTATACTTACATTGAAGAAATAGCAGCCAGCTCTGGGCTGCAGTATGTCGAGCTTAAGGGGAATATCGCAATAATAGGCAACGGCGCAGGACTGGTGATGGCTACATTGGATGTGCTTGATTACTATGGGGGGAAGGCGGCAAACTTCCTGGATGTTGGTGGAGGAGCATCAGTTGAAAAGATGGAAAAGGCATTAGAGGTTGCATTGATGAAGAATCCTTCTGGCATCTTCATAAACATCTTTGGCGGGATAACAAGATGTGATGAGATTGCTTTAGGGTTAGTGAACTTCATAAGCTCAAGGAATGTCCAATTGCCATTGGTCGTAAGGCTTATCGGCACGAATGAGGAAGAAGGCAAGAAGATACTGAATGAGAACGGCATTAGCTCACTTGACTCCATGGAAGAGTGCGCAAAGAAGATAGTGGAGCTGACATCATGATACTTATTGATAAAGATACAAAGGTTATTGTTCAAGGATTGACTGGGAAGCAGGGAAGCTTTCATGCAGGGAAGATGAAAGAGTATGGAACACAGGTAGTTGCCGGAGTCACCCCTAGAAAAGGCGGGACCAAAGTAGATGGGATCCCTGTTTACAATTCAATAAAGGAAGCGCTGGAAAAGCACGAAGCTTCCTGGAGCATAATATTTGTGCCTGCAAAGTTTGCAAAAGAAGCAGCACTTGAGGCTATTGAAAACGGGTTAAACATTGTGCTCATAACAGAAGGCGTCCCAGTGCACGATTCCATTAAAATTGTACAGGAAGCAAAGAGTCTTACTGTTATCGGACCTAACTGTCCAGGCATGATTTCTCCAGGAGCATCCAAGCTAGGGATAATGCCTGGCCATGTATTCAAGAAAGGGAAAGTTGGCGTGATTTCACGTTCAGGAACATTAACTTATGAGATTGTGGAAGAGCTCACCAAGGCAGGCATTGGCCAGTCCACAGTTGTTGGGGTTGGAGGGGACCCAGTTCTTGGATCTAGTTTCATAGACCTCTTAGAGCTCTTTGAAAGGGACAAGGATACAGAAAAGGTTGTAATAATCGGAGAGATTGGAGGGGACATGGAAGAAAAGACAGCCGATTTCATAAAAGAAAACTTTTCCAAGCCTGTTGTGGCCTACATCGCAGGGACAACAGCACCAGAAGGAAAGAAAATGGGGCATGCAGGCGCTGTTATTTCTGGAAGTTCCGGGACTGCGGCTGCTAAGATAAAAAAATTGAAAGAAGCTGGAGTAAAGGTTGCAAGGCTTCCATCAGAAGTGGCCAAGTTACTCCTGTAAGTAATTCATTTTCGGGTCTAAAACGTGAAAACTCTTAATTTGCCATTGATCATATAGTTTCTTAAGAACTCTCTCTCTCCAATCCTGTATGCCAATTCCTTCGCATAGAACTTCCGGACTAATTTGCAGGCTATAGCATTCTTTTACAGGGTTTAATATGAATACTATCTTAGTCTCAGGACTTAATGATATCATTCCGATTTCATGTTCATAGCGAGCTTCTGACCTAAAGTCTGAGCCCTTGATTCCGGCATAGAGCAGTCCTGAAACCTTCTCAATCTTTTCCTTGTCCCCACAATACGGGCTGCCAACTTGGATATTCCTGATAGTTCTCTCGAGGTCCTTGACCTTAGTTTCAAGCTTGTCCTTGACCTTCAAAATATTCTTAGTAAAAGATTTCCTGCTTAAATGCAAGGGGTTAATTTTATTTGCAAGCCTGATCTTCCTTAACTGTTCGCGTTCCTTGCTAAGGAGCATGCTAAGGTCAACCTTGTGCAGCAAAGTATAAGCTGTCTTGATATCTTCCTTGAACTGATCCTTTTTGACAATATCCTCGCTGTAAAAATCATCCCATGAAAGCCTTACCATCTTAATCACCCTTTTCCTCACTTTACTATATAAAGGATCCGGTATTTTCTTGATAGAAAGCAGTAACCTCTCATTGGACTAAACCGATAATACAACTGCTAATGCAAAAACTATATATAATATCCCCTCTTTAATATACCCTATGGAAATAAAGGCGGTGCAAGCCAGAAAGGTTCTTAACTCAAGGAGACAGCCAACTATAGAAGTAACCATAAACGGCAAATACACAGCATCTGCGCCATCAGGAGCGTCCACAGGCAGCACTGAAGTTGCAGCGTTCCCAAAAGGAGGAGTTGATTTCGCAGTAGAGCTTCTAAACAGCTTTGAAAAGCTAAAGGAGATGGAATTTACTGTGTTTAGGGACTTGGGAGGCTTAGACCCTTTAATCCCAATAATGGGCGGCAATACAGTTGTTGCACTGCAGTCAGCAATCCTAAAGGCAATGTCAGAGAACTGCATCTGGAGATTCCTCAACCCGAAGGCAAAGAAGCTCCCATTTTTATTGGGAAATGTGGTCGGAGGAGGCATGCATACCAAGCAGAAATCAATAGACATCCAGGAAATACTAATAACACCAAAATCCAGGTCATTCAAGGACAATGCCCTAGTAAACAACATACTCCATAGAAAAATAGGCATGCTAATCAAAGGCTCTACAAAGACTGACGAAGGCGCATGGATAACCTCCTTAAGCAATACAGAAGCATTGAAAAAAATCTCAGATTACATATCAATGAGCAGCAATACGTTAGGGATAGAAATAGACCTAGGCGTGGACATGGCCGCCTCTTCTTTCTGGAAAAGCAGGAGCTACTGCTACAAGAGCTTCTCAGAAGACTCAAAGATAAAGAACCTTACAAGCGAGAAGCAGGTTGCATTTGTCAACTCACTGATAAAAGACTACAAGATGAGGTATTTCGAGGATCCTATGAGGGAGGATGACTTTGAAGGCTTCTCAAAGATACACAAGAAATCATGCCTTGTATGCGGGGATGACCTAATCACTACAAATGCTGCAAGGCTGCAGAAAGCGATAAAGCACAAGTCAGTCAACTGCATAATAATAAAGCCCAACCAGGTCGGCTCATTGGTAAAGGCAAAGGAAGTCGTGGACATGGCAAAGAAGCATGACATCGGCTGCGTGATTTCCCATCGCTCAGGAGAGACAATGGACACAACAATAAGCCATCTGGCAGTAGCATGGGAGATCCCATACATAAAATGCGGCATCTACGGCAAGGAAAGAAGGGCAAAGATAGATGAGCTAATCAAGATAGAAAAAGAAATAAAAGAACAATATTAAGTTCCTATTCTTCGTAAGCTGTTATCTCACCACGAATGTCATAAAATACTCTCGAGCTTTGGTAGACGTCTGGAACTGAAAGGCCTTTAGGCAGATCCGTTCTCAAGCCGACAGTAATGCAGTAATCATCTAAGGATTCTCCTTTTTTCAAATCTTTCTTGTCCATTCCTGCCATTTTAAGAGTAGAAATGCCCACAAGATTCATGTATTTGTTATATGGGTCCTTGAAGAAGAAATCATTCTTAAAGTCTTCTTTTACTGCTCTGATTTGGTCTATTGATAAAGCCATTTGCTATCACCTCTATATATATTAACAACATTCAATTTATATATTTTTCTGTAAGAAGCCAGCATTAACACGTCTGTTTCTTAAGATTGTTAATGCTTTCTGCTCAAACAAAAAGAGCACTGCAGGCTTCTAAAAGAAACTTGCCTGAACAAAAAACTATTTATACCCTCAGGACTATTATTAGACAGATGATACGGCTTTTTTTCATAGCATTGCTGGCAATATTCGCCACAGGAAGCTTAATCTACCACATCTACAACGAAAGAAAAAGGCTTCTGCTGTCTATTCCTACGCTGATAGGCGCTGCGTTCATCATAGGCTTTGCGCCATGGTACTTGTGTGCAGTAGGTTTCATACTAATGCTCCTCCCATTGTTCTGGAAGACATCATACGGAAACATAATGGACAGCTGCATGATAGGCGCAATAATGGCCTCATTATTCTTCTATGAGCTTTACTCCCTTTACCACATCCCGTGGCTGATATTAATAGGCATACTCATGGCAATAGTCATATGCTTCTTGGCTGTCCTTGGAATACTTCAGGAAGACATAAAGAAGTTCATTATTCTTTCAAACATCATACAATTCCTTTTCGTATTCCTTGACATATCAGTTGCAAAGGCCACAGGGAAGCTTGCCACGTTAGGAACTATACAAATTCTCAACTACGCAATTGTAGGAACATTATTCTTCCTTGCGTTAGGGATGATAAGCAACTCCATGGGCTGGATAAGCAGCTTAAGGGGATTATACTACCGGTATCCAGTCAACGGGTTTGCATTGATTATAGCAGGTATCTCGCTTGCCGGAGTCCCTGGGCTGAACATATTTATTAGCGAGTGGCTTCTTTTCAAGACAGCCTTTGCACTGTCCCCTATAATCACAGTGGCTGGCATCTTTGCAGCATTGTTGCTTTTCATAATGTACATAAAGTTCGCATACATACTGCTGGCGGGAGAAGTCCTGGAAAAAGAGCATTCACCCATGCCATCTAAGGCCTACAATGTCATCCTCTCTGTAACATGCTTCGTAATAGGGATAATACCATGGATACAATTCAAATTGTTGGAGGCGGTGTTTGGATGAAGCACAGGGTAAAAAAGGTCAAAGCAGTGCCACAAAGGATGGACACAATATACATGGGCGGGGAGCTAGACAGCCAGGATGCAATAATGCCAAAGAACTTTGCAAAGTTTTTCACAAAGAGCTACCTTATGATAATACTGCTGCTGATAGCAGTCTTGTTCATATTCATATTCAAGATATGGGGGGCAATACAATGATGAGGAAATCACCATGGGTCTGCCTTTTTGACGGGGCCTCATGCAACGGCTGCTCCATAGAGCTCTTAGCCTTGGTCACCCCCAGGTATGACATTGAAAGGTTTGGATGCCTTTGGAAGTACAGCGCAAGGAACGCAGATATCCTGATAGTAACCGGCTGCTCAAATGAGATAACCAAGCACAGGCTGCTGACAGTGTACAAGCAGATGGCAAAAAAGAAAGTAGTGGTTGCCGTTGGAAGCTGCGCATTAAGCCGGGGAGTTTTTGCCGAATGCTACAACACAAAGCAATGCGTCAAAGACATTGTCCCAGTAGACATATTTGTCCCAGGATGCCCCCCAAGGCCTGAAGCGACCATAGATGCCTTGCTTAAGGCCCTGAACATAATACAGGCAGGAAAGGAGACTGCAGCAGAAAAAAAATGAAAGACGTTAAACGCAAGAAGGTTAAGGCAGACAACATCCTCAATGCTGTAAGGGATTATGAGGATGATAGGATTGTCAGCATAATAGCTTATGACCAAGGAGAAAAGTTTAGGCTAAGCTATGTTTTTGACTTTCATGGCAAGATAAGCATCATGGATGTCGAGCTTGAAAAGAATGTGAATGAGCTCCCTTCAATTATAAACGTGTTTCCTGGGGCAAGGATATTTGAGGCTGAAATACACGACCTTTTTGGCATAGAGTTTTTTGGGAACCCTGACATGGAACATAATATCTTCCTTGCTGACGAAGACCATTCACATCCTTTGAGAAAAGGGGGTGAAAAGGATGCATGACTTTACCATTCCTCTAGGCCCTCAAAACCCCATGATGAAAGAGCCGATGTGCCTTCGTGTCTCATTAAACGGGAATTACATTAAGGATATCAATATGAGGCTAGGCTATGTGCACAGGGGCGTGGAATTATTATTCGAGAACAAGCCTGTGAATAAAGTGCTGTATATGTCAGAGCACATCTGCGGCATATGCAGCATGGCCCACAGCCTGTGCTTTACGCTCGCAATAGAAAATATGCTGGACTTTGTCCCATTAAAGAAAGTTAGCTACATCCGGATGATAATCTCAGAGCTTGAAAGGATACATTCCCATTTGCTGTGGTGGGGCTTTGCAATGCACGAGCTTGGCTATGACAGCTTGTTCAACTATGCCATGAGGGAAAGGGAATACATCCTGGAATGCTTTGAAAGGTTTACAGGCAACAGGGTGCATCATGCGATTAACAAGATAGGGTCAACAAGGTACAGCTTTTCAGACCTGGATAAGATATTCATGCTTGACAGGCTTAAGAAAGTTGAGGAAAAGCTGCCATTTTACTTAAAGACAACAAAGTCAAACAAGGTCATAAGGTCCAGGCTTGAGAACGTAGCAATTCTTTCCAGAAAAGAAGCAAAGAAACTAGGAGTAGTGGGACCATTGGCAAGAGCCTCAGGAATAAAGCATGACATCAGGAAGGATGACCCGTATTGCGCATATGAGGATCTTGACTTTGACCTGATATATGATACTGAGGAAGATGCCATGGCTCGGGCCCTAGTAAGGCTTAGGGAAGTCCAGGAGTCAATAAGCATGCTGAGGCAGATATGCAAGACAATACCTCCTGGGTCCGTTCCAAAAGAAATGCCTACCAGAATAAAGGAAGGGGAAGCATTCGCAAGGGTGGAAGCCCCAAGAGGAGAAAACTTCCATTATTACATTGTCAAGGATTACAAGATTATCAGGGGAAAGGTAAAGACTCCTACATTAGTCAACATACAGGCATTGAGGCCTATGCTGATAGGAGGGGAAGTTGGTGACATTCCTGTTAATGTCTCCACCATAGACCCTTGCTTCGGATGCATGGAAAGGGTCATGGTAGTAAAAGAAGGAAAGAAAGAGGTACTTACTGAAGATGAATTTAGATCTAAGTATTGCTAATGTAGTATTCATACTGCTGATTGTGCCATTCGCATTACTTATGGAAGGAGTGAGAAGGAAAGTCATAGCACGAATGCAGCACAGGGTCGGGCCGCCGGTATGGCAGCCGTTCTATGATGTATTGAAGCTTCTAAAGAAGGGGGAGACAAGGAGCCTTGCAAACGAAAACTGGTTCTACCGCTGGACACCTTTCCTGTATTTCATTACAACCATTGTACTCTTCATGTTCATACCATTGGCAATGCTGTCTTTTGAGTACGATTTCATACTATTGATATACCTTCTTGTGCTTGACAGCGCGCTTTACGTTCTCGCAGGATTTGCGTCCAATAACCCTTACTCTACAATAGGCTCTATGAGGGAAATGGTAGTCATGGTATGCTATGAGATGATCTTCACTGTTGCGATAGTGGCTGTCATGGTCGCAGAGAAAGCAACTTCACTCGCAGAAATAGGCAACAGCTTCATCCTCTTCAAAGTCCCTTTGGCAGCCATATGCTTATTTTATGTTGTCCTGATAGAAGTAAGGGTGACGCCTTATGATACAGTTGAGGCAGGAACAGAGATCTTGGAAAGCGTCAAGACAGAGTATTACGGCAGGAACCTCGCATACATGGAGCTTTCGAAGGACTTAAAGACTACGTTCTTTGCAATGCTGTGGATCTTCCTTTTCATTGGGGTGCATAACATACTGCTCTTTCTTGCCCTTACAGTGCTTATGGTCTGGGTTTTGGGATTTACGCAGGCAACAACATGCAGGTACCGGCTTGACCAGGTATTAAAAAGATACACCTTCGTCTTAGGAATAGCCCTTTTTGAGCTTGCGAGGATAATGCTTTTTGGAGGGGGATTTGCATGGACATAAACTCAGAGTGCTTTGTGCATTTCTTCAAGAAGCCTGCCACAAGGCTCTATCCAAAGGAGAAGGTTAAGCCAGAAGAAAGGTCCAGGGGGAAAATAAAGTTCACTTCAAAGAATTGCACAGGATGCAGGATGTGCTTTTTAGTGTGCCCTGCTAACGCAATAACATTCCGGTCAAAAGGCGATCTCGATTTTGACATGTCCAAGTGCATCTTTTGCGGGTCCTGTGTTGACGCCTGTAGGTTTAACGCACTGCATTTCTGCACAGAATTTGAGTATTCTTCAAAAAGGCTTAAAGACATGGTAATAAATAAAGATAGGCCTTAGCAAATTTGAAAAAAGGTGTGAAATCACTTCTTTGGCTTGAAATCTATTATGTACTTATACCCATTTACCTTTATCTCTACAGAGCCTGATTTCAGGTCCATAGTCTCAATCTTCCCAAGCTTGCTGTCTTCCTTCCTGCAGATCTTCTCAATCTTAGAGTACTTAGTTGGCCTCATAACAACCGACTTACTGTCAGAAAGTAGCTTTTCCACTACAATCCCATCACCTCTTCCTTTAAGCTCATATGCTGCCTTGAAAGCTTCTATCTTTTTTTCCAGTTGGTTAAATTCCCGTTTATTTTTTGCTTGTAGCTTATAATCCAAATCCTTCATCTTGCATTTCCTCTATTGAACCTTATCCATATGTCAAAATGACGTCATAATATAAATACTTTTGGTTTTTTATGTGTTTTTTTGCTTTAATCCTGTGTTATAATCTCTAAAACCTTGTTTTTTAAGGCTGGGACCTGATCCTTAATTTCAGAACTCAATCCCATGCCAAAGGCTGTTGACTTGACCTTTATCCCTATTACCTTAAGCTCTCCCGGCAAAAATTTCTCAAAGAACGACATTGGTATGTTATGTGTTGAAGCTTTCCTTTCGCTTATTTCTTCCAAGCTCAAAAGCCTTATGTCCCCTAATTCCCCATCAAACTCTGCTGCGTCTAGGATAAATAAGATGCTTGGGTTTAGGGTTTTTATCTGGTGAAGAAAGCTTTCTGGAGCAGTGCCCGCGACGAAAAACCTGACATCCTCAATTCTGCCTTGCAATTCAGTCGCTATTATGTTGCCTATGTTATCATCCTGCTTTAAAGCATTGCCAAGACCAAGAACAGCTTTCACTTCTACACCCTCACTTCAAAGTCTTCGAATTCTTCCTTGTATTCTTCCTCTTCAACCTCGACATCGTCAATTTGGGCGCCCCGTGGACCTTCCTTGCAAAACTCTATAATCTCATCAATGTCATCATCATCACCTTCGAAAATAGCCTCTACTGTGCCATCCTCTTTATTCTTCACAAAACCATTAATATCAAGCATGTTAGCCTGCTTTTTTATTCCTGCCCTAAAAAACACTCCCTGCACATTGCCTGATATTATTACTCTGACGCGTTTCATTTTCTTGTGATAAAGAAGTGTTATCTGCCTATTTTAAAGTTTCCGTAATTTCAAACTATATTCTCCAGACTATCCTTTTTATTGTCATCTTGGAGTGAGAACTGAATAGTACCACTAACCAATAGGTTAAATTTTTTAAAACGGAAATGTTTATATACTCCGAGGCATCCTTAAAAATTAGCGGTGGAGCGCCCGATGTTTTAGCGCTTCCGACCGCTATTTTCAAAAGGAATGCGAGCTTCTAGTGAGGATTGAGCGGGCGAGGGATATAGCCTGTAAGTACGCCTTAGACAAGGCATAAGCATTAGTAAGACTAAAGGTAAAAGGGGTGATATTGAATGGGGGCAATTAATAAGCCTTATATTGTAAGGTATTTAAATAGGCATATTTCACGCAAATATAATTCTATCTATACTTATCATGCTCCAAGTATGCACTTGCCGAGATTGGAGAAACGAGATGCGGGGGTGAAGAAAGAAGAGGAAATAAAGCAAAACACCTAATAAGTGGGGCCTGCAAAGGCCCCTTTTCCTCATAAAGTGGATAATATCCTGCAGATTTGAATACTGGCACCGTACCAGGGGCAGCCCACAATTTCTGCAACTCCTCTTTCCGCGTAGGGCTGCCCCTTTTTTCTTTTAAGCCAGCCATGGCTGCTATTAGGCAAGCAGCCTTATGCGGCTGAAGATTGCAAGGCCTTCTTCTCAAACAAAACCGGCATGGCAGGCTGCTATTAATGGAAGAGAGTGAAACCAAAGGGCTTGGAATGCTGAACATTCAAGCTAACCATAACTTTTATAAATAGGTCTTGGTTCGGTAGTATTAATAGTTCGGAGTATCAAAAAGGAGGAGGCATGTGGTATAAGAAGTACGGCTGGAAATCAAACCCATTTGTAGTCAAGTATTCTACTGATTTAGTAGGTTTTGATAATGAGAAGAGGATGCTAATGGACTTTGTTGATTCAGGAGATGCATGCCTTGTTACAGGAGTTTCAGGCGTGGGCAAGACTTCCCTCCTTAAGTGGATTGAGAAAAGCTTAAAGAGGTACAAGATAAAATACCTCAATGTGGAGGGAATCTCAGAGTTCTTCAGCCTGCAGCGCTATGTTGGCAGGAAAGGGATTTTCAGGGACAAGGTGCTCCTTATAGACGAGGCTCATTATGCCGATGAGACTTTAAGGAAAGAGATGAAGATGCTGTGGGACAACAACATACTCAAAAGCGTGATAATCGCGCAGACCCCGGACAACATGCATGTCTATGCTGACAGCTTCAAGAACAGGATAGGAAACAGGCAGATAAGGCTTAGCGGCGTGGACATTGAGACTGCCAAGGGGCTGATTAGCATAAGGACAGAAAACAATCATCCATTCGACGATTCTATAATAAGGCTGATAGTTGATGAAGCCAAGAACATCCCGAGAAAGATACTTGAGCATTGCGAGATGGTGTGCATAGAGCTCCAGGATTCTGATATCAATCCTGAAAATGTTAGGATGGTGCTCAAAGAGAAAAGGGCTTCACAATTAGCTGAGATAGCAGATCTTCAGGAGCCATTGCTGCCAGATAATTTAATGCCTATTGTCAACAAGAAGCTCAAAGGCTACAGCCCTATGCAACAGAGGCTAATACTTATCCTTATTGAGGGCAACAGGACTGCGAAGCAGCTCTCTAAAATACTAAACAGTTCTGAAGGCAGCGTAGGCAAGCAGCTGAGCAAGCTTGTTGACTCAAGGGTTGTCTCTATTATAAACCACAGAAGGCCAAAAGTCTATGGGCTTACATCTGATTTCAAGGCTGACCTGCAGTAGATTCACGAAAAGCTTATATACTCATTCTAAACACTTCACCCAAATATGAGATTAGGCAAATATTTGTTCGCAGCAACTTTGCTGTTGGGCTGTGAGGCTGATGATTCTAACAAAGAGTTCATTGAGTTCTCAAGCAATCCCGTACATCTAGTTGGGAATCCTTCTTCCGGGCAAGACTGGGACATTAGCGGGACTGCCACCTATTGCGCAGGGAAATATGAAGCCAAAGTGTTTGTCCATTCTAATATCAGGGATGCTGATGGCATTAAGGAAGTCGGGCTTGCCCTGGGCAAGGATTTCACCAATCAAAGGTTCGTGCTAATGGGCACTTGTGAAAGGATATTCCCTAATGCCATATACCATCTTGAAAAGAGAATTGCCAATTATCCTGGGGAAGGCATCCGAATGTTTTACGAGAATTGCGATGGTGAGAGGCACAGCATTGAGCTTGAGGAAGTAAGCTGTTGGGATGAAAGATATCCTTTTCAAGCCGATCCAGCCCATTAGAGTAAACGATCAGTTCAGGACAAAAGCAACAAAACTGGCTTCTAATACTTATTTTTATTAGAGATTTACCCCAAAATCGATACCATCTGTTATGAGGTATAATTAGAGGCATATTGCATGTGGCTCAAAGATGGCCATATCTCTTATTCTCTCAAGATAAAATGTCCTCTTTTCATCTCTCAGCTCACAAAAAGATTCAATTTGA
>JBDRFS010000116.1:0-4218 GCA_043818535.1 Candidatus Woesearchaeota archaeon | reverse complement strand
TGTATTTCTTCTCTTGTTGCCCCCTTATATGTCTGGTCGTGCAAAAAAAGCCCCAGCCTCTTCAGGAAAAAAAGCTTTCCAACAAAGCCAGTATAAGATTCCACCTTCCCGCTGGCAATCTTGTAATTATGGAAGTCATCCAAGGTCTTAAGGTTTACAGCGCTTAAAGTGCCTGCTGTTTTATTATTCAGCAATGCCTTCACCCTCCTCTCACAGATTTGCTCCCTTGAGAATTCCTGCTTCTTTACAAGGTTCGGAGCAGGGTATGCCAAGCCATTATCGATGGTTATCTCCGTATGTTTAAGAATGAACCTGTAAAATGCCTTGAGCCGCTGCCAATAAGTCTTAAGCGAATCGGCATTTATAGCCTTAACCCTTTTACCCGTTATGCTTTTCTTAGAGTCACCTTTAAACGCCAAATACGCCTTTACATCATTAGGGGTAGCTTCTTCAATGGGTTTCTTAAGAAAAAGTCCGAATTCCCTAAGGGTGTATGCCTGCTCAAGGATACACTCCGGCGTCTTGAAAGTGCCTAAATGCTTAGCCCACTGCCCTATAAGCTGCCTCTGCTTAGGCAATAGCCTTGCATCATTTAAAACTGCTTCCAGCTTGTCTTTGCTTGCTTCCATTTTCTCTTCTTAAGAAGCCGAAACTGATATTAAATTCTGCGGTCAAAACCATATAAGTAAATACCCAGAAACAAGAAACTAATAACTAACAGCGTTATATTGGGTTAATATCGCTCCAACACAAATTTCAAGCTTCTGCTTCTCAGTTTTTGGCAAAATTCCCAAATGCCTTGGCCAGTTATGGTAATCATCACCCTTAGGATTAACCTTTTGGTAATTATCATGGTCCTTGCCAATCCTTTTCCCATCCCCGGACAACGGCCACCATCCCTGCCTGCCATATCCCTCAAGCAACATATGATATATCCTGTTAAGCATAGGAATAGGTATAAATCCTTTACAAATAAACTTTTTGATTCTTCAGCACTTCTTAAAACCCTTAAGAACACTTCCAACCTTCTTCATCCTCTTCATTAAGTCCCCGCTCAATGTTATGAAGCTCACGTTATGCTCACGAAGATAAGCTATAGTCTGCTCCTGGAAATCCTTCCTGTTGACATCACCAGAACGGTCCCATGTGTCATCATAAGGTATGTCGGTATCGCACAAAAAAACAAAGTCATACCGGGATACGCATTCCTCAGCCAGCTTCTTCAATCTGGAATCTGCCTTCCCATGGTAATACAGGGAAAACAAGTAAGTGGTTATCGCATTCGTGTCTGTAAACAGGTACCTGTTGGACTTCAATAGCAATTCATCTTCCCTTTCAATATGACCTTCTGCAATCTCCAAGAGCTGCTTCAATGTCAGCCTTCTTTCAACATGGTTCTTGTCCCAGTACTCCCTGCCATATTCAGCCATCCAGAGAGTATTGTGCTTCTTAGCCAGGGCTTCTGCAATAGTGGTCTTTCCTGTTGAAGGGCCGCCCATGAATACTATGTTGGCAACCATGTCTTTGTAGACTACTGGATCAACGTACTGCCTGTTCTTGTAGGGATTATCCCTTATCCTTGTCCCGGACACAGGCACTTTCTCCCTTTTCAGGTCAATAGTTCGGTTCTTTGCATCAAGGGCAATGCTCATGTGCTCACCATAAGGCTCGCTTGAATAGAAATGCGTAACCTTCTTATCACCTAACAGCTTAAGGATATAGTCTTCCTGCATCTTCTTTATCCTGTGTGTATATCCCACCTCGGTAGGGCCATCAGCAGCCTCTATCACGCTAACACTTGGATAGAGATTCCTGATCCAGCCTGCCCTAACACTTAAGGGAATCCCCGTAGTCTCAGGACAGCCATAGATTACCACAATTAGCTTGTCCACTTCCTTCAGGGCTGTTTCTACTATGTATTGGTGCCCCTTATGGAATGGCGCGAACTTTCCCAAAAAAAGCCCGACTCTAGCCTCCATTTTGGACCTTCTCCATTTTCCTCCAGTTGAAGTAGCCGTACACAGCATTCACAAGGTATGCTGTCCACATCACCAGCATGCTTATGTCATTCCCTCCCTGGAGCAGTATGTAGAACCACATGTAGATTGACACGACATCAATTGCTATCCACAGGAGCCACTGCTCTGTTACCCTCTTTATCATGAGGAACATGGCGATTACGGACAAGACAGTAGATGTTGAGTCTACAAAGGGCAATGTTCCCCCTAAGTACTTTAAGAATAGCCCGTAGCAAAACACCCCTACAACAGATATGACTCCCCATGTTATCCTCTCTTTCCATTTAAGGCTCTTTACCAGCACACCGCCGCTGCTTTTCTTCTTGTTGGAGTACTTTCTCCAGTAATATATCCCGACAACCTGCATTGGCAGGAAATAGAGCATGTTGAGCATAACTTCACCATAATATCTGTTCTGATAGGATATGAAAGAGTAAAGCACCACATTGATTATTCCGAAATAATAATTGCTTATCTTTCCCTTTGCCACCAGCACTACACAAAGCATCCCTGTCAAAGAAGTGATAAGTCCGATGACAGTATCGCCCCAGGCAAAGAATAAGTATATGTTCACCACAGTGAAGATTAGAAGCCACCATTTCTCGAAAAGGTTCCAGCCTTTTGTGTAGTTCCTTATGTATTCTGCGACTCTTTTTTCAGGTTTTACATATCTTCCTTCCATTTGGTATCCTCCTTGTTACTTAGTGTGTAGGCTACACTAATATATAAAGATTCCTGTTGTGCAGTATATGTATTTGTTACACTAAGCCACTTTAAATCCCGGCAATTGTTACTCGCAAACATCAATTGTGGAGTCCCAATATTCTTTCAACCTTTTAATCCCATGAAGAATCTTTTTTTCTTGAATAGGAGCCAGCATTGCATCTTATGTACCAATAGATCACAATGCTTTCTTCTGCAACAATGCGGGCATTGCAGGCTTCTTAAAAAAATCTTGATGAATTCATAGGCTATTTAGCCAGGGGAAATAATTTAAGGACTTTACACCAGCAAACGCCAATAGAAACCTTAAAAAGCCTACAGCCACACATAAAAACCATGGTGATGATAACCAAGGCCAATGGCGAAAGGGTCATGTTCGACCAGAAAAGGCTTTTCCGCTCACTTGTAAACGCAGGAGCTAGTGAGGAGACAGCAAACAAGGTCATGGGAAAGATAGGGCTTGAGCTGCATGACGGCATCTCCACAAGGAAGATATACCATATGGCCTTCAAGCTCTTAAGAAGGCTCGACAGCCCAACTGCCTCAAGGTACGAGATAAAGTGGGCCATGATGAGGCTTGGAGAAAAACAGGGCTTTTCATTTGAGCAGTACATGGCTAGGCTCTTTACAAAGATGGGCTACAATGTAATCCCAAATGTTATAGTAAACGGGAAGCACATCTCCCATGAAGTTGACCTGGTACTTGAAAAAGATGGCGAAAGGATAATGGTGGAATGCAAACATCGCTCCAACCCTGCAACAATGATACATGTTAAGGTGCCATTATATATCTATGCAAGATTCCTTGACCTCAGTGAGAAATACAACAAGGCTTGGATTGTCACCAATACAAGGTTCACTAACCAGGCAATAAAGTACAGCAACGGCGTTGGAATAAAGCTGGTAGGATGGGACAAGTCCTCGGATAGAAGTTTGCAGTCACTGATAGACACCTATAAGGTATACCCTATAACAGTGCTGAGGTCAGTGGACAAAGATACTCTCACAAGGCTCCTAAACCAGAACATAGTGGTTGTTTGCGAAATACTGGAAAAGCCTGTCCAGAGCCTTAATAGGATCTTGGGCAAGGAAAAGGCAGCAAAGGTAATAGAAGAAGCAAAAAAATTGTTAAAAAAATAATCAGCCCCAGAGCTCTCTTTCTTCTGTCCTTTCAAATAGGGCAGTGAAAGCTTCCACAGTGGAATCCAGGTCAGCTGCATAAATCCTTGACATGGTCCCGTGCATCCCGCCAACAGGTATGCCAAGGTCTGCAGTCAATATCCCTTTCTCGCTGTAATACATTGCGATTGTCCCGCCGCCGCCGCCAATCCCCACTTTTGAAGGCAGTGCAGTCACCTGATAGGCAAGATCCTTCTTGTCCAGGAAACGCTCTATGAAATATAAGTCATTAGGCATAACTATATTCCCTGTAGGATTGCCATCTCTCCCGTTTGCCACTACTATGGCTGCCCCACCA
>JBDRFS010000115.1:0-3441 GCA_043818535.1 Candidatus Woesearchaeota archaeon | reverse complement strand
TAAGATAACACCGAAAGCTGGCAAATTCCAAGAAGCCATAAAATACCTATCCGAGGTGCTTGTAGAGGCTGATGGCAAGACTGTTGATATGTCAAAGGCATTCCAGCTTTTTGGTCTGAGAGGTGCCCAAGCTGCGGCGATCCTTGTTAAGAGTTATTTGACTGGCGACTTCAAGAGCATGTTAGATAAAGTCTATGAGGTTGGCACGGCAGAAGCTATGGCAGCCAAGCAGGTAGAAGGTTTGGGTGTTAGTCTCAAGAATTTAGCTGATAGGGCGAAACTGATTGCTGTTGCACTAAGAGAGTCTGGTGTTAGTGGAGTTTTAAAGATCTTTATTGACCTTCTTGCCAAAGTTGCGACTGGGATTGAATGGCTGGCAAAAAGCATAGGTGGGCAAATAATTGTTCAATTTGCGGCATGGACAGCAGGTGTGTGGTTACTGACAAAAGCATTATATGCTCTAGTTGGCGTCGGACTTGCGGGTTGGATCAAGTCGTTAGTAATAGATTTACCTAAAATTAGGTTTGGATTTGCATTATTTGCAGCAGAAATAGGTAGATTTGGGACAGTATGGCTTGGACTGACGACCTTTATGAGGACTCACCCATTTTTTGTTATAGCTACCGCAGTAGGCGCATTGACCGCAATTTTTTCTACCCTTTTAGGAGCAACAGATAGAGCACAAAAAAAGGCCCGTGAATTAACTGTCGAGCAATTGAGAGCGAAAGATTCATTGATTGTCTATATAGCTGCTTTTGAAAATCTTAATAAAAGGAGAAAGGAAGGAGAAGACGTAGATAAGGAGTACTCTGCTACTTTGCAAAGAATGGCAAAGGATCATAAGGATGTAGCAAATTTGGTGGATATTAATGTTGATTCTCATGAAAAGCTAATAGACGCAATGAAGCAGATGGCCGATGAAGCAGAAAGGATGGCACTAAAAGGTTACGCCATAGATTTGCGGGAAACCATAATCCAGTTAGACAGTTTGACTGCAAGGATCAAGTTGGCAGCGACAACATTTGGGGAATATATGCTTCCAGTTTTGACAGATCAAACTCAGTTAGAGAACCTTCAAAAGGCCTTAGAGGGAGATGCCAAGGCATTAGATGAACTGTCCAAAAAGTATCCTGAATTAGCAGCTAAACTTACTGTTTTCAGGGGAACAACACAGAATGTTGTTTCACATCTTATGACATTCATAACGACAGGAGAAAAAACGAGAGCTGAAGTAGATAAACTAATTGAGGCCTTTCGGGGAATAACATTCCAGGGAAGAGACCTTGCGGGTATGATTAGGACCGATCTTGATGCTGCCCTAGTGGCTTATGCTGCAAGACAAATTGAAGTGACAAAAGCTATAGAAAAAACTTTACTTGAAAAGATACCGGCGCAATATCGAGCAATGTATGAAAAGTTAGATGCCTTACAGAAAGGTCATTTTCTGGCAACACTTCTTCAGATTGAAAAACGGGCAGACGCTGAAATTGAACGCCTTGAGAAACAAACCAAGGATGTCAGAATCCTTGAAGCTATGCGGGAAGAAATTCGGATTGAAGGAATGAAGAAGTTCTTTGATGCCCAGCAAAAGGAAGGGGAGCTTTCTAAAGAACAGTATATCCAATTTCTAAACGATGAAAAGGCCGCTTTAGGAAGATGGGTTACTGAAGCCAAACAGGAACTGAAAAAGCGTTATGGTGCTGAAAGAGAACTTCTAACAAAAAGGACTAAAGATGAGGAAGTTGAACTCGAAAAAAGCATTGCCCTAATAAAGGACTATGTTGAGAAGCGAGCAAGAATTGATGCCGCTTATATCGGAAAACTTGTAGCCCTTGAAAGCCTGCTCACTAAAGCAAGGCAGGAAGAAATTGATAAACGTATGCAGGCCAGGTACGAGGAAATCCAGAGAGACATAGCTGCTGGCGGAAGTAGAATCAAAAAGCTTCAGCAAGAGGAAGAAGAACTGTTAAAAACCTACAAATGGACAGAGGAGCAAAAGACTACCATCGCCTATTACTATGGCACTAAACGAGCGGCGATTCTAGCTGAGGTATTCGATAAGGAAAAACAACTTGAGATAGAATCCTTACGGATACAAGACAGGAAAATCGAGGCTTACGACAAAGAAATAGAGTACTTGAAACAACGAAAGGAAGGACTTGAAGCACGATTAGCTTTTGATATTGGACTAGATCCTATAGTAGCGAGGGAAATGGCTAATCAGATTAATGAGATAGAGAATAAAATTCTTGATGCTACTAGAAGAAGAGCGGAAGAGCAAAAGAGAATTGATGTAGAGATCCTTAACGAGCGGCTGTTTAATATTCAGAAGTATTCAGATGAGTACACTAGATTGATGGAAGGAGCGGCGGCGGCGGGGTTAGTAACGACAAAGGAACTTCAGCGATATTATGATGACCTAATTAAGTACAGGGCCGAGAATGAGGAGAAAGCATGGAGGCTGGGCGAAATATCGGCAGAGCAGTATTTTTCTACAATAGAAGCACTAAAAAGACGAGCATTAATAACTGACGAAGAATATTATTCCAAGCAAGCCATTTTACAAAAAGGGTGGCTGGATAATCTTTTGGAAGGAGTAAAAAAAGCCAAGATCGCAGTGGAAAAATGGAATGAAACCATGCAAAAAATTGGAGAACAGATAGCAGATCAGTTTGCTACCAATTTGACAAGTGGTCTACTCGATTTTGTTGAAGGCACAAAGACGGCAGCTCAAGCGTTTGAGGACTTTGCTAGAAGTACTTTGAGGTGGCTGGCCGAAATCATTGGGAAACAGACTATTCTGAATTTGTTGCTAAAAGGCTTCGGAGGAACAAATCCTCTGATGGAAGCTATGCGAGGAATAGTAGGTATGGTACATGGCGGGGGCATTATCGGTAAGACTCCATTGCCTACCAAGGTGGTAAATCCCATGTCTTTTATAAATGCACCAAAGTTTGGGACAGGAGGAATAGCAAGGAATGAAATCCCAGCAATCTTACATAAAGGCGAAGGTGTATTTACCGAAGAGCAAATGAAGGCTATGGGAGGAAGCGGTAAGCCTCCTTCAGTGAATATCAATATCGAAAATAATACTGGAGCAGGGCTGAAGGCCAAACAAAAAGAGGTAAGGTGGAATGGTCAAGAGTGGGTAGTCAATGTCTGGCTGGATGCTTATACCCGCAACGCTTTTGGATTACGGGATTCTGTGGGAGTTTGATCTTAAAGGAGATAAAACAATGCCTGATGAATGGGCGACCATGGCTGGTGGTGGAAATGGGATAGAAGACCCAGAGCAAGTGCTTTGGTCTGAGTATTACCAGAAAGGTCAGATACGAACTGAATTTGAAAACGGGGTAGTCCAGTCAAGAGCTAGGGCAACTTCTGGGCGATGGGTGTTTATAATGGGTTGGAATGTTATGAAAAATACAGATTATCTTGCAT
>JBDRFS010000114.1:0-10998 GCA_043818535.1 Candidatus Woesearchaeota archaeon | reverse complement strand
TGGTATATAAACTATGAAAATAGAAAGGCCGCTAGCTTTTTAAGCTAGCAAGCCCGTTCTTTGATTAGCCAACAAAGAACGAGGTGAGGAAGCTTTTCAGAAATTAAAAACCCTTCGGTTACTGTCAAGGAAATTCTTTCTGTTTGTTGGGACGATTACATTAAGGGACATGATGTTAAAGGCTACCAGATTCATGAAGTAGAGAAGGCCTTGCGCTGTTATGGTGAGCATAATGGCGGCTTTGTCTACTTCTGTGAGCATTGTGACAAGTTCATCTTTAAGTCTAAGGGATGTAACAGTAGGATTTGCTCATGTTGTGGTAAGAGGTATGCTGATCAGTGGGCTGTTAGCCTCAGTCAAGCAATGTTTCCTGTTCCTCACAGGCATTTTGTTATGAGTGTTCCCTCTCAACTATGGCCCTCTCTCCGTGACTGGAATCTCATGAAGGTTTATATGGGTGCTGCAATAAAAGCCTTTAATGATTTCTTCTCCCATGTCTTGCGTAGACCAATAAAAGTGGGGGTTATTGCTGTTCTTCACCCTTTTGGAAAGGATATGAGGTTTCAGCCTCATTTGCATCTGTTGATTACAGAAGGGGGCTTTGATGGGCAGGGACGTTTTGTGAAGTGTGAGTATGTTCCTGCAGATGGCTTTCGCAAAACTTGGCAATATCATGCACTTACAGAGTTAAAAAGAGCAGGGGTAAATGCTGGTCTGATTGCAGAACTTTATGACTTGTATCGAAAAGGATTCTATGTCTGGCTACATCAGCGTGGGAGGATAAGCCATCCTAAGCTTATTGCAAGGTACATTGGTCGCTATGTGAGGCATCCTGCAATTGCAAATAGTCGGATATATTTCTTTGATGGCAAGATTGTGAAGTTCTTCTACATCAATAACGAGGATATAAGGATTGATGTAACTATGACAGCAGATGAGTTTATTACGGCATTAATCCAGCATATCCCTCCACCTCAATTCAGGATGATAAGATATTATGGTGCTTATGCTCGCAGAAACAAAAGGCGATATGGGGGGAGAGTTCATTCAGCTATAAGGCAGTTGAATCTGTTTGCTTTCGGTGTTGAAAGGGCTGAAAGGTGTCCTATTTGTCATAGGAAGATGGAATTTGTGTTATACACTAAGAAGCCACCTCCTCTAGATAAAGAAAAGTTGGTTTATTGGATAGAATCACTTAGGAGGGAGGCTGGATTTCGTGAGCGTTAGCGAACTTTCTTGTTAAGCAATCCTGAAGAGCAATTTACTATTAGGGGAATCGCAAAAAAACTAAGGAAATCATATGCATTAGTTTACAATAATATAGCAGATTTAGAGAAGAAAGATCTTATTAGGAAACAAAGTGTCCCTCCAGGACAGATTATCACGTTAAATGAATTTGCACCTACAGACATTTTTATTGATATTGAACTGAAAAGAAAAAAGGAATTCCTAAAAAAATATCCCTGGATCGGGCTGATGCTTAAGGATATCCTGTTGTCTACTAAGAACCTTTTCTTCATCATGCTTGTTTTTGGCTCTTATGCGAAAAGAAAACAAACAGCAAAATCTGATATTGACTTGTTAATTATTGTGCAAGATAAAAAAGATATAGAGAAAATAGAAGAACCGATGCACAAAATATACACAAAGGTGAAAAAAGGATTGAATTTTGTTGGAATCTCTGATTTTAAAGAAATGATTAGAGATACAAATCAATTAAATATAGGTAATGAAGCTAAAAAATATCATATCATATTATACGGTGTCGAAGCGTATTACCAGTTGGTAAGGAATGAAAAATGAAGATACAAGATTTAATTAAAGCCTCAGTTTGACAGTTAGCGGTAATTCTGCTGAATAGAAGCGATTTAAGCGAAAAAAAGATAAAATGCCTCCTTGATTCCAGTCTTTTAGAACCTTTCTATCTGTAGACATTCAGGGGTTCACTCCAACTTGTCAAGAATGTGAGGAGTGTAGATTAGAAGTAACATAAGAACGGTCCGTACAAACAGCCCAGGCAGAATCTGGCTGCTAACTTAAGAGCAATTTGAACCGAAAGCCTTATAAATATCACCCCCATTATACTTACCATGATTATACACAGGCCAAACGAAATCAAGAGAATTGAAGGGATTAAAAAATGGACACTGGTTTATGGGAGGAGGAAAACCGGCAAGAGCTTCCTGGTAGAGAACTTCGTAAAATATGACGAATTCTTCTTCGTAAAGAAAGATAGGACCATAATCTCAAAAAGAGACTCCGGAACCATAAACTATGACACCTTCTTAAGCATACTGGCAAGGGCCCTGGAAGAAAACAAGGTTGTTGTAGTTGACGAGTTCCAAAGGCTGGGGGATGATTTCTTTGATTACCTTCATTCAGCAAAGAAAACCGGGAGGGTTATCCTTATCTCCTCAACGCTTTTCCTCTCAAAAAAGCTTTTCTCATCAAACTCTGCACTCCTTGGGCTTTTCGCTGAAATCCCTGTGGGCCTAATAAGTGCAGAAGATTGCTTGGTTGAACTGAAGAAGCTTAAGCTTGGGAAGAAACAGATGCTGGAAGCAGCCATACTCCTTGGAGAGCCTATACTGATAGACTTCTTTGAGAGAGAGAAAAACGCAAGGGATATCCTTGCTGTTGCATTAATAAGCATGATAAGGAGTGTTCCGGCACTTATAGGGGAGATATTTGTTGAGGAAGAAAGGGAAATCTCGGCAGTTTATGAAGGCATACTAAGGGCAGTCGCTTCTGGGAAGGTTGTCTCTGGAGAGATATCAAGCTACCTTTTCTCCAGAAGGCTTATAAAAAAGGATGATCCTAGCGTCATACAGCAGTACCTTAACAACCTATTGTCATTTGGCATAATAAATAGGGTCAAAGTCTTCAACAAGAAGAGGTTTGTCTACAAGCATGTATCACCATTAGCAAGGCTCTTTTATTATGCTGACGAGAAATATAATATTTCAGAGAGGGTTGTGGAAGAGAAAGAAATGAGGGAAGTTATAGGCAGCATCATGCCTCATATTGTTGAGGATAGTGTAAGAGGGCTCATTGCAAAAAAGGAAGGATTGATCGAGACAGTCTTTGAAGCCGGAGACTATGATGTTGATGGCGTCCTTCTGAGGTTTAAGAAACCTGAGATTGCGGTTGAAGTCAAGTGGAAAGATATCAGAAAGGAAGACATCGCTAAAGCAGAGGAGAGCCTGGAAAGGATCCAAGCCAGGAGGAAAGTGCTCTTTGTTCAGGACAAAAGGGGAATAAAGGCTGGACTTGAAGTTATGGATGTGGATGACTTGTGCTAGGCATCCAAACACTCCCCCACAGACAGCACGAAGCAGAATCTGGCTGCTAACTTTACGCCCTGCTTAAGAGCAAACCATTTGAACCGAAAACCTTACAAACATTCACTTGGTGAATATGCCTTCAAGCCTATAAGCCAGCAAAAAGAACTGCACAAACTGGAAGAATATCACAAGCTGTCAAAAAAGCAGCTGATAACAGCAGCCATATCCGGGCTTAGGAGAGTAGTTCAAGGCAGCCTTTCCATCCGAAGATATTTCAGAAATCTTCAGAAAAGTTCATAAAGCATTAAAATGTCCCCATAAGCATAGAGGCTTTTCAAAATCCTGCCTTGTTGGAGTGGGCTATTAGTCCTTGATTAAACACTTAACATCTTCCCTAATCTGGGCTCCACTTTTTCAGCAAGGTATTTTTGAAACTGCCCCAATTCATGCGCATACCTTTCTTTTGTATCTCCAAAATTATGAATTGGATAGTAGATTTCCAGTCCGGGAACATTAAAAAAGGACTTGAACCTTGCATGATGCCTTGCCTCTAATTGGAAGGGCGCTTCAGTTTTTTCTAAATCTTCTAGCCACAGCACCATTATTTCGTTTCCTTTAGAATCTAAAGGGGCAGGCAAAGAAAGGCCTTTAGACTGTAATCCGTATGGGCGAACATTCACTATGCACCCAAGCCCATAAGAATTTGCCGGTGAAAATTTAGCAATCCTTTCCCTGTAGGGTAATCTTTCAAGCCCGGGCTCCTGTAGGGCAACTTTAGGGGTGTGCTCGAAATAGAAGCATGGCTCGGCTGTCAAGTATCTCAAATGAGTGCATTGCTCCACGTCCTTCCCAAAATCATCATGGGGATAATTACTAATCTCTTCTTCGTCAAGCTTGAATGCAACCGCCTTATCATGCAGCAGCATCGTTGCAAAATAAGGAAAACACATCCCGGATTTAACAGCATGGGCAAGGTGTATGCCTGTATCTATAGGTTCAAGCTGTTTTTCAAATTCATCAGGATTTTTGGAATAGCCTAAAAGCAGCTCAACTGATTGCTCAACAGTGAGCTTTTTCTTTCGCATCAATAAGTCCAGCAGGTCATCCATTGATGAGGATATAAGGCAGATTGGATTTAAATAGTTTGAGAAATCTGGGTACTTGGGAAGCAAATCCGCAGGATAAGCGTTCTACCTAAAAATGTACCTGTTAGATTTTGTAAGGCCGCTTAAAAGCTTCTCGTCTTTAATCTAGGCTATTTTTTGTTCAGGTCGAAGACGCCGCAGTTGAGAGGTCTCTGCCACGATGTTAACAGCCACGAGAGGTTTGTATGGGATTAGGTTGTGTCCAGGAATTCCTTACACTCGTTTCTATTGCGGATGTAAACTACCTTCTATTGCCAATAGAAAGATTGACTTACAAGCAAGAGGACGAATCTTGGCAGCAAAAGGACAATAGTCAAGCCCGCTTGGAAATGGCTGCTTGAAAACACATAGTGGACTCCTCAAGCAATCCGTGCGCTTCCTTTTAAGAAGCTTGTTGCCTTGAAGGCTGTTGGATATAATGGCCTTTTCACCAGCAAGTTTAAATAATCTCTCTGCCAGTTTATATTCAGCATGGTAAGACCTGGCAAGCATGATAGGATGATCATCCATCTTATGAAGTTTCAAGGTGCGGAGAAAAAAGAAACACCTCAAACAGATGAGAAGGCAGAATACTTGGCCTTGAAGTGGGATTCTGACAATGGGCGGCTGTCTCCGATGAAGAGGGAGAGGTTTGAAGAATTAAAGCGGAAGTATGGCTAGTGCATGGGATTGGATAGGGGATAAGGTTTCTTGAAACTATAGGCAAATAGTGATAACTTTTCCAATTATTTATCCCCCAAGCCCTCTATCCCTTTTAAGGCTTTAAAGAGAGAATGGGATAAATCCCGCCAATTTTTATCCTGAAAAGAACATAAGAGCGGTTGAAAGGCCATTCATCAAAAACCGAAGTCCTGACTTCAGGCCAGCCAACCTAAACCCAGAATCCTTCATCCAGAATCCGAAAATCCTAAATGATCTCAACTGAGCCTACAAATTAGAAACCCTTGAAGTTTTTAAACTTATCTGTTGCCTAATTGGCATGGGCAAAGCCACACAACAACGATCCACACTAACAGCCCAGGCAGAATCTGGCTTCCAAAACTGAAACCATAAAGACCAAAAATTTATAAAACAAATCGTCCCCCTCAAATACAAAATGGCAGGCGCTAGCAACGGGCAAGAGATTTCTATCCTGGGGATAATACCTCGCTACCCCAAGCATTCGCAGAACAACATATACGCAAAGATAAAGATGCCCCCTGTAGGGATAATATCAGTCCTCACCCAGATTAGCCACGACACAAGGTTCAGGGAAGTCTATGCAATAGACGAGAACAACTACCGCGGTCCAAGGGACTTCACAGGCAATGCAGACCACAAGTTCCTGCAGGGAAGGATGCCGGCGAAGATAGTGATGTTCTACGGCGGGATGAGCAATTCTGTCCCAAGGCTGTTTTCCCTGGCGCAGCAGTACAAAACATTCGGGGCAATAACAATCGCCGGAGGAAGCCATGTGGACGCGCTGCCGGCAGAGGTCTTGAGATCAGGCATAGACATTGTCGTTCACGGGGAAGGCGAAGATACTGCCAAGGAGATACTAAATGCGATAGTGCAGGACGGGAAGATTTGCCTAGACAGGAACAAGCTTTCCAATGTAAAAGGCATAAGCTTCCTGGACACTGAAGGCAAGCACGTATTCACAGGCAGGAGGGAGCCAATAAGGGAGCTTGACAGGCTTGATGACCCGGACCTTACCCTGATAAAGTACCTCAAGAAAAGATGGAGCTCAATTCCAATAAACCGTGGGAGGGGCTGCAACTGGAACTGCGAGTTCTGCGTGGTCAACAAGCAGTACGGCAGATACAAGGCCTGCTCCATTGAGAAAGTCTTGAGGCAGGTGATAAAATATTCAGACATGGGCTATAAGAGCTTCTTTTTCACTGACGACAATTTCGCCCAGAACCCGGATGAGGCAATAGCCCTGTGCAAGATGATCGGGGACTACAAAAGGACGTTCAAAAGGAACGTGGATATTATCGTCCAGGTAAGGAGCGAGATTGCAGAGAATGACGGGCTCATAGAGGCTATGAGGTTTGCAGGGGTGAAGACGCTGGCCATAGGCTACGAAAGTCCAATCAACGAAGAGCTGAAGAGGATGAAAAAAGGCGTCACAGCAGAGAAGCTTATGGAGAGGTCAAGAAAGCTGTCGGAACACTTTTACCTGCACGGCATGTTCATATTCAGCTATCCCACTTTCAAGGACTCGGAGTTCAGGTCAGGTCTTACATTGAGGCAGAGGGCAAAGGCATACGAAAATTTCTTCAAGAAAGCGAGGATAGACACTGTGCAGGTTTTTAACGCAGTGCCATTGCCTGGCTCAGAGCTAAGGGCAAAGCTTGAGGCAGAGGGCAGGATACTCCCATTGGAGATGGTTGGCTGGGACAAGTATGACGGCCTGTTCCTGTGCTACGACCCTGGGCCAGAAGGCCTTGACGCTTACGACCTCCAGAATTTCCCTACTGTGCTGATGAAGAAGTGGTACCAGGGGAATTTTCTTAACCGCGGGCTGAACTACGGCAACTGGGTGGACTGGGCCAACAATGCCACAATAGGGTTCCCAATACAGTTCAGCCTGTTCTATATCCGGAGGTTCGTCCATAACCTGGTTGAAAGGCGGAGGGAGAAAAGCATGGACAGCAAGATGCACCTGCTCCCCAAAAGGAACATATTCCACGAATCTCTGGTAAACACCTGGGAAGACATAAGGCGGAGGTGGAGGAACCTTTTCATCAAGACATACGGGGCAGAAATAGTCAGGCGCTGGAGCGAAGAGTACAGGAAGAGCGATTACAAGAAGAAGCTAAAGTCTTTCTTCAGCAAGAGGAAAAAGGCAATCTGCTGAGGCAAGTTTTTTAGCAGCCTGGTATGCTTCTCATGTTCCAAAAGAAAGCATTGACGACACTTGCCAACAGAAGCTGCAATGCTGGATCCTAAAGCTCAAACTCATCAATGAAGCCAAGAATCATCTTGTACTTCTCAAGATACCCAAAACCCTTGTCTGTAAGCGTGTAGGACTTCTTCCCCTTACTGTCGCTAACTTCCCGGACAAAGCCCTTCTCTATTAGATAGCCCATATACTCTGTAAAGCCTAGGGAGGAAAGATTGGAATGCCTAAGAAGAGGAGTAGGCTTTATGGAATTATTACGCTGCCTGATTAGGCTCAAGATGTCATATATAACTTCAAGCCTATCCCTTTTTTTTGCCATTTTTTCCTGTTTTCTCTATTACTTTACAAAGTATGATTAAGAACAGTATTATTGATGTTGCATGCAATGTTAAACCCACAAAGAATGACAGCCGTGAGGCAAAGAGCGCAGCTACATTTGCGATTAAGGAGCCTGCCAGGAGTATGTAGAGTACATGCAGCTGGATGCTGTGCCCAACCTTCTTCCTTCCCCTATAGCTGACAAGGCTGATTATTAGGACAATTGAGAAAAGCAGGGCCTGCAGCAAGAAGACAAGGAATCTTGCCCTGCCGAACAGTGTAGTGCTTGTCACCAGAAGTGCAATAAGTGCCAAATAAAGCACATGGTTGAACTTCCTCTCCCTGAAACGTTTCCACAGCAGGCTGTAGATAAGGCAAAGCATGGCCATAATCCCCAAAAATCCCATGATAAAGCCGCTTATCTGGAATGTTAAGAAGGAGCGTTCAAGAAAAATCCCCGAAATTGGGAGAAGTAGCTTGACAAAGAAAGACAGCCCGAAAAACAGGAAAGCATAACTGAAATACTTTATCCCCTTATGTGAACTAAGATTGTAAAGCTCTTTTGTCCTGAAGTACACCAAGAAGCATATTACGCTTATGACTATGCCAAAGGCAATATCAATCCCGAAGCTTTGGTGCCAAAATGGTGGAGGCATGGATATCAGTAATTATGTTCCTCATTTAAGCCTTTATATAAAAGATGGACTTAAAATGAACATTTTGCCTTCTCCAGGCTTATAAAGAAAGGTATAAAAATACATATAAGGCATAAATAGAAACAAAAGGATCCACATATGGCAAAAGAAATCCTGGTTGGGCTTAACAATGTATGGAAAATCTACAAGATGGGCGAAGTAGAGGTTCCGGCACTTAAGGGAGTGACCTTGCAGATTAAGAGAGGAGACTTCGTCGCAATAATAGGCGCATCAGGCTCTGGAAAGTCCACAATGATGAACCTTGTGGGATGCCTTGACACCCCGACAAAAGGGGCAATCTTCCTCAAAGGCTTGGACATAACCCGGCTAAAGGAATCTGACCTTGCCACTTTAAGGGGGAAGACAGTAGGCTTCATATTCCAGCAGTACAATCTTCTGCAAACAATGACAGCTTACGAGAACGTCCTTTTGCCGCTGGAGCTTCAGGAAGTTGATGATGGCATAGCCCACAAAAGGGCTGAAGGCGCCCTCATGCTTGTAGGCCTGAAGGATAAGATGTACAACCGCCCCTCACAGCTTTCTGGTGGGGAGCAGCAAAGGGTCTCAATAGCGCGCTGCTTAGTCGCAAATCCGGAAATAATCCTCGCAGATGAAATAACCGGGGCATTGGACAGTGTCACAGGAAAGGAGATAATGCGGCTGCTGGAAAGGCTCTGGAAAGAAGAAGGCAAGACAATAATCATGGTCACGCATGACCTTAACCTTGCGAAGTATGCCCATACTATAGTGGAGCTAAAAGACGGCATGATATTAAGAATCCATAAGCGCAGTGAAGGGGGGATAAAATGAGGATTACGGTAGCTGCAATAATCATAGCAGCGGCATTATGCATGCTGATTATGCTTGGATGCTCTGAAAAGGGCAGGTTTGATGGGAAGCAGAGAAATTGGCCAGAAGGTTTTGAACGGCCAGCTATGGAAGACAGGCAAGGCAACTGGTCTGGTGAAAGGCCATTCCCTGGAAGGATGTCCAACACTTCCATAAAGGCTCCGGAAACGCTGGAACAGGCTGAAAGCATGGAAGAATTCATGGCCTTTTGCAGGGAGAACATGGAAGAGTGCATGGGCTACTGCTCTGATAACCAGGATGCTGAATTTTGTACAATGATAAACAAACTAAGGAGGATAAGAGAATGAAAAATAAACTACTGATAAGCCTTATATTGGTTGCAATTTGCATGTTTGCAACAACTGTGTATGCGGACAATTCCGGGAGCTCTGTAATAACAGTAAGCCTTGTTAACCAGGACCCTGACCCTGCTGTAGCAGGGGAAATTGTTGAGATAAGAATAGGCGTTGAGAACAGGGGAGGGGTTGCTGCAGATGACATGGTGATAGAGCTTGACCCCAAATACCCCTTTTCAATGATTCCAGGAGAGAACCCAATTCAGGAGCTTGGCACCCTTGGCGCTTACATGGCTGGAACCAGCATGAAAATAGTGAAATACAAGCTGAAGGCTGACAGGGATGTAGCGGCAGGAGAGTATGGGCTTGGATTATGGACATACAGCAAAGGCGCATCTACCAACGGCAACCAAAGGAGCCTTAATATCGAAATAAAAAACAAGGAAAACGCTGAAATAATCTACATAGACAAGACAAAGCTCATCCCTGGTAAGCAGACGCCGATTAAGTTCACTATAAACAACGTCGGCTCTGCCCCATTAAGGGACCTTACTTTCTCTTGGGAGAATGAAGATGTTGTAATATTGCCGGTAGGCTCAGATGACACAAAGTACATCAAGTACATTGATATAGGGGACAGTGCTGAGCTGACATACCAGGTGATTGCAGACACTAATGCCGAACCTGGCCTCTACAAGCTAAGCCTTAGCCTGAAATACGATGACCCTTCCACAGGAACAGAGAAGGAAATCTCCACAATCGCCGGAATCTATGTTGGCGGGGAAACGGACTTTGACATTGCTTTCTCAGAGAGCACAATGGGCGAGACTGCCTTTACAATAGCTAACATTGGAAGCAATCCGGCAACATCTGTCTCTGTAATAATTCCTGACCAGGAGGGCTGGAAAGTCACTGGATCAAAATCAGCCATTATAGGCAACCTCAATAAGGGCGATTATACGGTTGCGACATTCAAGCTACAGGCAGGCATGGGAGCAGGCGAGAGGACAGCCATGACTGCTGAAGAGCGGGCAGCAATAAGGGAGGCTGGAGAGATGCCCGCATTCCAGGCGCAGGATACTGTCATAGTGCAGATTGCCTATACAGACACTATGGGCGAGAGGAGGACTGTAGAGAAGGAGATTGCTGTTAACGGGGCTACAATGATGGCAGCAGCTTCAACAGACGGCTCAGCAGCAGCTTCAACAGGCTTCCCTATGAGAAGGCAGCAGCAGCAGAGCTTCCTCTCAAAGTACTGGGTGCATATGGCAGTTATTGCAGTCGTAGCGCTATTGATTGCAGGGATGGTTTACATCAGGCGCAGGAAGCGGAATGAACCCGGGTTCAAACTTAAGGATGTCTTTAAGGGTAAGAAGAAGCTAAAGTAAACTTCAATATTAGATAAAGCCTATCCCAGTCGAAGCAGAGCTTAGGGGCATTACGGCTTTACAAGATTGATCATCCCTGAACTCATCCGCAATTCCATTCAAAATGGCTTTGGAATCATCACTCGGAATGTATGGC
>JBDRFS010000113.1:0-17384 GCA_043818535.1 Candidatus Woesearchaeota archaeon | reverse complement strand
GTAAGCCTTAAGTATCTCTATTGACTCCTGGGTTTGGGGCATTATGCCTTCATTTACATCAATCACCAAGACAGCAATGTCTGCTAAGTTTCCTCCCCTTTTCCTTAGGTTGGAAAAAGCAGCATGGCCTGGAGTGTCAATAAAAAGTATTCCGGGGATAGTGATATTCATCTTGGGGTTAAGAATATTCTTGCAGACATCCTTTATGACATCTATGGATATCTTTGAAGAGGAAATAGCCTGAGTGATGGCTCCTGCCTCCCCTTTTGCGACAGAGGTGTGCCTGATGTAATCCTGCAACGTAGTCTTTCCATGGTCCACGTGCCCTAAAAAGACACATATTGGCTGCCTTATCATCTTATAGGCTGTAAGAAAGGTAGTTTTTAAAGGTTTTGCTTAATCCCTTTTAATTCAAGAAGCACGCCATGGGCTTTTTGATAATCCTTCTGGTCGACATATACAAGCACATCAGGCGTGGAAAAAATAATCTCTACAATGTTGATGTTGTTCATTGAGAGCTCATTGGCTAGCTTTGCTATTACTCCTTTTGTCTCATCTATGTCTATCTTTGGGTTGGTGCTTACTATCATCTCAACAAGGTTCTTCCTTACAATGATCTGCCTTCTTTTGGGAAGCAGCTCTAGAAGCTTATTGGCTTTGTTCTGATCTATAATGATCCTCATTCTTGCATTGCCTGTGATTATTCTTAAGATATCGTTCTTGTCTAAGTCAATTATCTCTTTTATTCTTGGGAGAATTTTTGCAATGTTGCTCTTTCCCACAATCTCTACTGCAGCAAGGTTAGTCTTTGTTGAAATCCTGGCGCCAAAGAAGGCCTCATGAACTATTGAGCTGTGTGATGAATATAGCTTCCCTACGTCAAACCTCCTTATTGCGCTGACTATTGCTTCATTGGATGCATTAACTTTATACCTGTCTTTTATAAACTTTGCAAGCGCTGTCATGTTTATTAAATCATAGGCTAGGCATTTCTGCAAGGCTAAGTCATGCATAAGAATCCTTCTCACATCTTTTGAGATATTTGTCACTTATGACCAGAATCTGTCAGAATTTATAAACATTTCTTAATTCTGTCACAATGTTTTTATAGGCTTCTAGTGCCTTATAAGTTAAGGGTAATGCACAAAAGGGGTGATACGCGGAGAATTTATTCATTAATAAGTGCATCTGCCTTAAAAAAGGAGCGTGAAAACCGATGTCTGAAAAAAAGGCTAGTTCAATTTTAAGCCAATTTAATCCGAAGGATGCAAATTACGAGCAGTCTAAGGAAATCATGACTTTTGAGCAATATCTTGACTTAGTTATCAAGAAGCCTGCTGTAGCAAGGTCTGCTGTGCAAAGGATTTATGATATGGTTTTGAGCTATGGCACAGAGCCTTCAAGGAAGGTTGGCAATGAGGAAATTCCAAGATACCTATTCTTTGATGATCCGTTCAGCCTTGGAAAGGAAGAGTTTGAAAAAGGCAGGAAGAAGATTAAGGATGCAGAAAAGCTCAGCAAGGAAGAGATTGAGAGGGCATTTGCAAAGAGAAAGTATGGGGAAGATGCCATATTTGGGATTGAGGATGCATT
This sequence comes from Candidatus Woesearchaeota archaeon, assembly GCA_043818535.1. Taxonomy (GTDB): domain Archaea; phylum Nanobdellota; class Nanobdellia; order SCGC-AAA011-G17; family GW2011-AR17; genus JBDRFS01. Next base: position 15,791 of record JBDRFS010000113.1, on the reverse strand, counting down.
GGCGGAAATAGTGGCTTTTCTGGAAGGGGCTGCAAGGAGCAAGGGCTCTGGGAAGAGGTTCTTGATTCTTCACGGGCCTGTGGCGAGCGCAAAATCTACAATTGGAAGGCTGTTGAGAAAAGGGCTTGAGGAATATTCAAAGACAGATGATGGCGCACTTTACACTTTTGACTGGTCTAACCTTGGCTGCATTAAGACTGAAAGGGAACAGAAATTCGGATTCCTTGGGGATGTAGAGCAATGCTATCTTCATGAAGATCCTTTGATGCTGCTTCCTGCGGATTATAGGTCCAAGTTCTTACAAGAACTGAACAAGGAAGTAGACCCATTACACAAAATAGTTATGAAAGGAGACCTATGCCCGCAATGCCACTTCCATTATGGTGAGCTCATGGACAAGAAAGGCGGAGACTGGCAGAAAATTCTTAAGGAGCATATTACTGTAAAGAGGATGATTATCTCTGAGAAGGATGAAAAGGGATTGGCTGTGTTCCAGCCAAGGGATGAGAAGAACCAGGACTCCACTGAGCTTACTGGGGATACAAACTTCTCAAAACTCTCTGTCTTCGGGGATGAGGCACATCCAATGTCATTTTCGCATACAGGAGAGTTCCAGAAGGCCAATAGGGGAATACTTGAATGGGTTGAGGTCTTGAAGCTTAACAAGGAGTTCCTTTATGAACTGCTTGAAGGAACGCAGGACAGGATAATAAAGCCCAAGAACCAGCCAAGGACAAGCATTGACGAGCTTCTTTTCGGGCATACAAACAACCCTGAGTTCGTAAAGCTCATACAGGACGAGTCAATGGAGGCTTTTAGGAACAGGATATGGTTGATAAATGCCCCTTATAACACAGAGCTTTCAGAAGAGATAAAAATCTATGAGAAAGAGTACTCTAATGAAAGCTGCCACAAGCATATAGCTCCCTTCACCCTTTATTCTGTAGCATTCTGGACAATACTTTCAAGGCTTCAGGAGCCAGAGAAGATAAAAATGCTACTTGAGGACAAGCTCAAGCTCTATGACGGCAAAGTGGTAAAGAAGGAATGGGGTTCTGAGGAGGTAAAGGAGCTTAAGGCAGAAGCGCCTTTTGAAGGTTTTTTTGGAATCTCGCCTAGGTTTGTGCAGGACACACTGACTGGATTGCTTGTTAAGCCGTGGTATGGGGGTCATTGCATAAATTCAAGCATGGCATTTTCAGAGCTTGAGGAACAGATTAAGGTGCATGCTTCTATTAAGGATAATAATCAGAGGGCGCGCTTCAATGGGCTTATAGAACTTGCTAAGGGAGAATACAATGCAAAAGCCAAGGAAGAGATGATGAAGGCAATATGTGCTGATGATGAGGAGATGAAGGCACTTTTCGAAAAGTATAGGGATAATGTCCTGGCATACATGCTTAACAAGAAGGTGAAGGACAGGCATTCAAGGCAGGAATATTCTCCTGACGAGAAATTCATGAGGATAATTGAGGATAAGATGAGCATTGACCCCAGCAGCGCAAATGAGCATAGGACTACTTTCCTTGCTTATATGACTGAAGTTTATGGGGACAACAGGGAGTTTGACTTCACGAAGGATGAGGCATTGTATCGTGGCCTGCAGCTTTACCTCTTTGACCAGAAGAGGAGGGACATAAACTTTGCCGCGTTCTACCAGAACATAAGATCTTCTGAGACGAATCTGAAGCTTGACACAATAAAGGGCCGACTTATAGACAACATGGGATATTGTGACGAGTGTGCTTCTAACCTGATAGTAATAGCTGGAAGGCTTTTCCAAGAAGAATGACAAGAAGTATAGATAAAGACAAGTTTAGGTATTTGGACATAGTTAAGGGAAAAGTAAGGGAAGAGCTAAAGAAGGCAGTAAAGAAAGGCGAACTTATCGGTAAGAAGCACGGCCGGCTGGTCAAAGTTCCAATACCTCATATTGACCTGCCCAGGATAAGGTATGGCAATCAGGGGCAAGAGGGAGTGGGCCAGGGTGAAGGAGAGAAAGGGGACGTCCTTGCTGACCCAAATCAAGAGGGGGAAGGGCAGCAGCAGGCCGGAGACCAGGAAGGGGATCACTTATACGAGTATTTCAGTATCGAAGAGCTTGCCAAGGAAATAGGCGAAGACCTTGAGCTTCCGAACATCAAGCCTAAAGGCAAGAAGATGATCTACAGCATCACGGACAAGCTCAAGACAATAAACAGGGTTGGTCCGAGGGGAAGGCTTCACAAGAAGAGGACATACAAGAATGCATTAAGAAGGTCGATGGCTAACGGAGAATTTGACCCTTTCCAGCCTTTGATACCAGTAAGGCCTGACCGCCGCTTTAAGTCGTTCAAGGAAGAATTTATTCCAGAAAGGAATGCAGTCATATTCTATATGATGGACATATCAGGATCAATGGGAACTGAACAGAAGGAAATTGTAAGGCTGATGAACTTTTGGATAGATGTCTGGCTTAGTGTGCAGTATAAAGGGATAGAGTCAAGGTATATTGTCCACGAGGCAAGGGCTTGGGAGGTGACAAGAGATGATTTCTACCATACTTCAGAGAGTGGAGGCACAATGATTTCAACAGCCTTCCAGAAATGTTCAGAGATACTTCAGGCAGACTATGATATGAATGATTGGAATGTATACATATTCTACTCTTCAGACGGAGATAATTGGAGTAGTGGCGATACAGAGAAGACATTTGGGATAATGGACAAGGATCTGCTGCCTTATGTCAACATGATAGGCTATGCACAGGTAAAGAGCCAATGGGGCAGCGGGCAGTTTCTTGGAGACTTAAGAAACCATTATTCAGTGGACAAGGAAGACTCGTCTATACTTACTACAACCATGGAAAGCAAAGAGGATATAATGAAGGCCATAAAGGACCTTCTTGGAAAAGGAAAATGAACACTGAAAAGCTTCCAGGCAGGATAGAGGACATGAGGGCAAAGATTGAGAAAGATGCGAAGTCTTCTGGATTAGACCCTTTTGATACCGTCTTCTATATTGTTAACTATGGGGACATGAACCAGCTTATAAGCTATGAGGGATTCCCAAGGAGATACCCTCACTGGACTCACGGCATGAAGAGCATAATGTACGAGAACCAGTACAGATACGGGCTTGCAAAGTTTTTTGAGCTTGTAATAAATACAGATTACTGCAATGCTTTTCTTTTAAAGAACAATTCTGATGTGATGCAGCGCTTTGTAATATCGCATGTGTACGGGCACAGCGACTTCTTTAAGAATAATTTCTGGTTCAGGAAGACTAATAGGGATATGTTGATGGACATGACGCGGAATGCTGAAAGGATAGAGTATTACGAGAGAAAATATGGCAAGGAACAGGTTGAAAGCTTTCTTGACAGGGCTCTTACATTTGATAACCTCATTGACCCATATAGCCCGTTTAAGGCAACTGATTTTGAGTCTTTGGAAAGCAGGATAAAGGAGAAAGAGGATGGCTTTGAAAAGCCTAAGCCTATTGAGACCGGAGACCCTTATGTTGACAAGATGCTCAATACTCCGGAAAGATACGAGAAGGAAATGAAGAGGATATCCGCTGAAAGGAAGAAGAGGGAGGGCTTTCCAAGGAAGCCGCAGAAAGACGTGCTAAAGTTCCTTATTGACAATTCAAAGTACAGCAATCCTAATCTTAAGGACTGGAAGATAGACATCTTAAGGATGATGAGGGAAGAGGCATATTACTTTGCAGCCCAGAGGATGACAAAGATTATGAATGAAGGATGGGCGTCATACTGGCACCATCACCTTATGGCTGAGAAAGGGCATGCAGGAGATGAAGGCATATTTGAATTTTCCAAGGTGCACAGCAGCGTAGTCTCCCCCAAACAGGAGCCTGGACCTATAAATCCTTATTCCTTGGGGCTTTGCCTGTTTCGCTGGATTGAGGAGAGGTGGGACAAGGGTAGGCATGGGGTTGATTATGGGGCTTGTGATAATTTTGCCCAACTGGAGGATTGGGATACAGGGGATATGAAAGGCCAGGAGAAGATATTCCATGTTAGGAAATACTATAATGACATACTGTTCATAAATGAGTTTATGGATCAGGAGTTCTGCAACGAGTTCAAGCTTTTCAAATACGGTCAGGATGAAATGGGGAGGATAATCATAGTCAGCAAGGATGCTAACCTTATCAAAAAAGAGATAATAAGCCAAATCTACAATGGCGGGGAGCCTTTGATTTCAGTCAAGGATGGGAACTATGAGAATAAGGGAGAGCTGCTGCTATACCATGACTTTTATTTCAACTGGAGGATGCTTGACATGGATAAGAGCCTGCCTGTACTTAGGAACATAAGGCATCTTTGGGGCAGGGACGTTAGCATAGAAACAAGGATTCCGGATGGAGAGGATGGCAAGTCAGCAAGGAAGCTAGTAATACTCTGCACAGAGAGCACTTTTGTTGGCAAGCTTTATGATGGTGAAGGCAAGGAAATAGGGAAGAAGGAATTCAGTGCCTTGGAGGATTTAACATGGCCCTAGAAAATATTTGCGAAAATGTGGAGATTGATGGGGTAGAGATTTCAGGGGGGGTTTATGAAATAAATAGCATAAAGGTCAAGAGGAGCTATTCTGCGATAAAGGATTTTGGGGCTTTGGGAAAGAGGCTGGCTGATTCGCTAAATAAACCTTCTAACCAGATTGGAAAAGATTGGAGGCTGCTTGAGGCCGGTCCTGACAAATCTTATGTTGTTTCCGGTTTCTTTGATGAGGGAAAGAACAGCTATCACGGGTATTGTGTGGTTGTTGACTCTGCAGGCTTAGATTTTTGCCAGTATGACTTTAGGAAAAATGGGATGCCCTGGAAGATTAAGGGCAAGGCATTGGTGCTTGAGTTCCAGCTTAAGTGGCTGGTAGACACATTGGTAGGGGGATCAGATGTTTAGCTTGGAGGAATTCCTTAAAGGGATAGCTGAGGGTGCAAATAAAGGGTATAATAGCCTTAAGTTAGGCTTGTCTTTTAATGATTTCCTGAAGTATCTTGTATCCAATCCAAATCAGGTGCTTAGGACGAGTTACCAGTATCTCTATGATTCTATAAGCTATTATGGCACAGAGGATATAGCTGATTGTGGGGAGACGATAACTAAGTACAATCTTTTTAATGATCCTTTCAACAATGGCAACAACAGGATTTTTGGTTCGGAAAGGGCAATCTCAGCTTTGGTAAACGAAATTAGGTCTTCTGCTATGGAAGAGGGCCATGAACGGATAATGATGCTGCATGGGCCTGTTGGCACTGCAAAGACTGCTTTAGTTGACCTCCTAGAAGAAGCTCTCAAAGGATATTCCCAGACAAAAGAAGGTGTACTTTTCCGGTTTAACTGGGAGTTTAAGCTGGATGAGTTTTTGGGCATAAGTAACAAGAAAAAAGAGGGCATAGGGTTCTTGAAGCATGAAAGTGAGTGTGATCAGGATTGTGGCAGCTGTAGCTCTGGGGGATGTGGCTCCTCTTGTGGCGACGGCAGTTCCTCTTGTGGTGGCAATAATGTTGTTAATGTGCCATGCCAGCTTAATGAGAGCCCGCTTTTCCTGATTGTGGACAAGGCGCAGAGGAAAAGCTTTCTTGAGGCTATTGCTGAGGAGCATGTAAGGATTGAGAAGAAGGTGGGGAGGAAGGCCGATAGGGTTTTCATACCAAAAAAGCTGCTTGAAGGCAACCTTTGCTATAATTGCAGGCAGGTGTATGATTCGCTTATGGGGAAGTATGAGGGGGACCTTGAAAAGGTTCTGGGGCACATAAAGGTGGAAAGGTTTAATTTGGATTATGACCAGGGGCTTGTTGTTGTGTCTGAGTTGTCTAGGTCAGATGCGTATCAGAAAGTCAGGATTTATGCCAATCAATTAAGCCAGTTGTTTCCTAAGATTGATTTTATCTCAATGTATGGCAAGTGGGCATCTTCTAATAGGGGGATAATACATTTTTCCGATATATTCAAGTCTGGGGAATCACAGAACCCATTGCTTGATGCTACAGAAAAGCACCGTGTCACAATGAACGGAGTAAAGGTTGACATAGACACAGCAATAATAGCTACAACTAATGCAGAAGAGTTCTATGATGTTGCTGTGAAGGATAGGTATAGCGGGGCCCTAAGAGACAGGCTGAAGCGGGTTGATGTTTCTTATCTTCTTAATGTAAGTGAAGAGGAGAAAATCTATGAACGGGATTTCAATAGGGTGAGGGATAGGAAGCATATAGCCCCGCACACCATCCATGTTGCTGCATTGTGGGCTGTGCTTACAAGGCTCTCAAAGCCGATACTCAGGAGCCCGTCAAGGCTGACGGATGAACAGAAGGAATTTATCAAGTCAATAACGCCATTGCAGAAGACTGAGATTTATATGGGCAAGCAGAACTATGAGTTTGATTATATTCCTGATGAGAGGAAAAGGCTTGTAGATGACCAGTTTAAAAAGGAGCTAAGGAATGCCAGCAACCTGTTCATTAAGAAGGGGTATGCTATGGAAGAAGGGGATTATGGGGTATCCCCCAGAAGGATACAGGATGTGTTCAAGATGATACTTGAGGGGGATGATTGCCTTAACCCGCTTAATGTATTGGGGCTTGTTGATAAGATACTTAAAGAGAACCGGTCTTTCTTCCAGCATTTAGGCCGGGAGTTTGGCATAAGAGACCTTCTGAAGGATGGGAAATTTAGTGATGACGAGAAATCTACTTTTGCGGAGTATTATAACTCTTATGCTTATATCCACATGGTGAAGCAGTATTACAGGGACATAATTTCCAGAGAGGTCAAGTTCTCTTTGCTTGATGTGCCTGAGAAGGAAGTTGATGATATTGTTGTAAAGTATGTTAATAATGTCCAGCAGCTGCTTAAGCAGAAGCAGGCGAAGAAGCATAAGAAGGTTGACCTGGACCTTGTGGGTTATGTGGAGAAGATGTGCGGCTGTGAGGAGGATGGTTCCAAGGCCCGGCTGAGGGTAAGGGTGATCACTGAAATGGCTGAGTATGATTCTTTCAATCCGGATGCTAAGGGCAGGAGGCAGTATAGGAAAGCTGTGCCTAGGCTTTATAGGGATTTGGAATCTGCCCTTTTTGATGAGAAAAAGCTTGAGCTGGACATGGGCCAGATTGTCCGTGGCTTGGAGATTTATGGCATGAAGCCTTATGAGACCTATGATCCCAAGGCTAAGGTTCAGATTGAGCATATCCTTTCTACTATGAAGAAAAGGTATAGGTATTGTGATGTCTGTTCCAGGGCAATTACTGCTTATTGTTTAAAAGAAGGGCTTTTGGAGAAATGATTTTTAATCCAGCAACGCATCCCTGACTTTCTCAAAGAATCCTTTGCCTAGTTTGAGTTTCTCTTTTCGTTCTAGCTGCTGGAAGAGACCTTTTTCCTTAGAACTAAGCTTTTTTGGGATATTTACTATTATCCTGACGAGCATGTCGCCTTTTCCATGGGGATAGTGCACTCCCCTGCCAGCAATCCTGAAAATAGTGTGCGGCTGCGTTCCTGAAGGAATCTTCATCTTGACCTTGCCATAAATTGTTGGGATTGAGATTTCGTCCCCTAAAACAGCCTGTCTTACTGTTATGGGATAATCCAGAAGGATGTTTGCCCCGTCCCTGTCAAAATATTCGTGCGGTGTGACAAATATGTCCAGGTATAAATTGCCGTTTTGGGCGCCATGCCCACCTGCGTTGCCTTCGCCAATAACCCTCAATGTGGAGCCGTTTTCAACGCCTGCTGGAATATTTATAGTGATTGTCTTTGTTACGTTTATGTTTCCATGGCCGTTGCATTCCCTGCACTTATTTTTTGGAACCCTTCCTGTTCCGTGGCAATTGCTGCATCTTGATGTCTGGGAGAAATAGCCGAAGGGGGTCCTCAACTGTTTTTTTATTCGGCCTGATCCATGGCAGTCTTCGCATTCTTCCAGGCTTCCTTCTGCTCCAGTGCCCTTGCATTCCTTGCAGTGCTCTATCCTTTGGACTTTTATAGCCTTAGAAGTTCCCTTAACTGCCTCTTCAAAGCTTATCTCTATCTCGTCCCTTATGTCAGAGCCTCTTGCCTGCCTCCTTCTGCCTCCGAAGAAGGGGTTGCCTCCAAATAATCCTTCAAATATATCAAAGATTGTTTCCCCTTCAAAGTCCTTGAACCCAGAGAAATCCTGGAATCCTGAGAACTGTTCTCCAGAAGTGCCAAAGCGCTCATAGTTGCTCCTCTTTGTCTCGTCTCCAAGCACAGAGTAGGCTTCATTTATCTCCTTAAACTTTTCTGAAGAGCCAGACTCTTTGTTCAGGTCAGGATGGTGCTTCTTTGCAAGCTTCTTGTAAGCTGTCTTGATTTCCTCTTTAGAGGCATTCTTGCTTACTCCCAGTGTCTGGTAGTAGTCTTTTGCCATTTAGCAGCACGCTTTGTCCTGGATTAGTCCTTCTTATGCTTTTTTTTGCCTTCTTTTTTTTCTTCTTCAAACTCTGCGTCAACTACCTTTTCATCCTTCTTTTCTTCAGTTTCTGTTTTTGCAGAAGTTTGCTGGGCTTGCTGATACATTTGTGAGCCTAATTCCATGGCTGTCTTCTGCAATGCTTCCAGCTTTGACTTTATCTCTTCGGTCTTGTCGTTTTTTACTGCTTCTTTTAGCTCGTCAATTGCTTTTTGCAGCTTTTCCTTAACTTCTTTAGGGACCTTGTCGCCGTATTCGCTGAGCAGTTTTTCATTAGCGTAAATTGCTGCATCAGAGTTATTCCTTGCTTCTACTGCTTCTTTCTTCTTCTTGTCTTCTTCTGCATTGGCTTCAGCGTCCTTTGTCATTTTCTCTATGTCTTCCTTTGGAAGCCCGCTGCCTCCTGTGACAGTAATCTTCTGCTCCTTGCTAGTTGCCTTGTCTTTTGCAGAGACATTAACTATTCCGTTAGCATCTATGTCAAATGTGACCTCTATCTGCGGAACTCCTCTTGGTGCCGGAGGTATGCCCACAAGGTCGAACCTTCCTAAGCTCTTGTTGTCAGCAGCCATTTCCCTTTCGCCCTGCAGGACATTTATTGTGACAGCAGGCTGGTTGTCTGCAGCTGTTGAGAACACCTGTGATTTCTTTGTGGGAATTGTGGTGTTCTTCGGGATTATTTTTGTGCATATCCCCCCCAAAGTTTCTATGCCCAGGCTTAATGGCGTCACGTCCAGAAGCAGGACATCCTTGACTTCTCCGCCCAAGATGCCTCCCTGGATTGCTGCACCTAGTGCTACGGCCTCATCTGGGTTGATGGACTTATCTCCTTCTTTCTCGAGTATGCCCTTCACCTTGTTCTGTATGGCTGGGATTCTTGTTGAGCCTCCGACCAACAGCACTTTGTGGATATCCTTTGGCTCAAGCTTGGCATCCTTCAATGCCTGCTTGGTTGGCTTGACTACCCTGTCTATAAGGTCTGCGCAAAGCTCTTCAAGTTTTGCCCTGCTTAATTTCATGTCCATGTGCTTTGGACCTGAAGCGTCAGACGTTATGAACGGCAAATTTATATTTGTCTGGGTTGTTGATGAGAGTTCAATCTTCGCCTTTTCTGCAGCATCTTTCAGCCTTTGCAATGCCACGGCATCTTCCCTTAGGTCAACACCATACTGCTTCTTGAACTCTGCAGCCATGTAGTCTATTAATTTATTGTCAAAGTCGTCCCCTCCCAAATGGCTGTCGCCTGAGGTTGACTTTACTTCAAATACTCCTTCGCCTAATTCAAGTATTGAAACATCAAATGTGCCTCCGCCTAAGTCAAATACAAGTATTGTCTGTGCCTTGTCCTGCTTGTCCATGCCGTAAGCTAATGCTGCTGCTGTGGGCTCGTTAATTATCCTCATTACTTCGAGGCCTGCAATCTTTCCGGCATCCTTTGTTGCCTGCCTCTGGGAATCTCCAAAATGTGCAGGGACAGTGATTACTGCCTTTGTAATCTTGTAGCCAAGGTAAGACTCTGCATCTGCCTTGATTTTTTGCAGGATCATTGCTGATACCTGTTCTGGGTTGTATTTTTGGCCTTCAATCTCTATATCTTCCTTGGTCCCCATCAGCCTCTTGATTGAGCGTACAGTGTGCTTTGGGTTGGCTATGGCCTGCCTCTTTGCAACTTCACCTACAATTATTTCGTCTCCTTTTATTGTGACTACGGACGGGATTGTCCTTCCACCTTCTGCACTTGGTATTATTGTCGCCTTGCCGCCTTCCATTACGGCAACAGCAGAATTTGTCGTTCCAAGGTCTATTCCAATTATTTTACTCATTTTTTTCCTCCTGATACAATTACCCTTGAGGGCCTTATCACTTTGTCTTTAAGCATATATCCTCTTTGCAACTCCTTTATGACTATGTTCTCGTCCTTGTCTGAATCTTCCTTTCCAATTGCCTCGTGCTCATGGGGGTTGAAAGGCTCGTCTACTGAGCTTATTGCCTTTAGGCCTTCTTCTTCCAACACTTTGTGTAATTGGGTGAATATCATCCTGACGCCTGTCTTGAAGTCCTCTAGTGACTCTGTCTTTTCCATGGCTTCTGTTGCCCTTTCAAAGTTGTCCATCACTTCAAGAAGCTTTACTACTAGCTCTTCTTTTGCGTACTTGGCTATCTCCTGCTTTTCCTTGTCTACCCTTCTCCTGTAGTTCTCGAACTCTGCCTGTAATCTTTGCAATTGCTCCAGGTAATCTTGTTCAATCTGTTTATCCTTGGCTTCTTCTTTCTTTAGCAGCTGTTCTGTTGCTTCTTTATCCTTTTTAATGGCTTTTTCTTCCTTTGTTTCTTCTTTTAGTCCGTTTTCTTTGTTTTTTTCCATTTTTTTTGGTTTACTTTAAGTCAACAGGGGTTAGGAAAGCATATTTCCTATATAAATGTTTCGAATTTCATCTGTATAAGTATGTAAAAGTATGGGTGGCAATTCACTCCAAACAACCGTTGTTTCTTAGGTAGCTTTTAATACTACTTATTGTATCCTAGCATTATGATAGACGTCTACAGCCTAAAACCAGCAGATAACATATGTGACCAAGTATTAAGAGAAGTAATAGCAATAAAAGACGTGAACATGGCCCATGTGATAATGGACTCTGGGAACACTTCCTTGCTCCATCAGCATAAGAAATTCACAGAAATCTACTTCATACTAGAAGGTGAAGGGATACTATACTATGATGACAAAGCACTGAAAGTAAAAGAAGAATCTTTCTTGCTTTTGCCTCCAAAAACACCGCATAAGCTGGAAAATACAGGAAAATCAGGCCTGGAACACCTTGTACTGTCCACCCCAGGCTTTGACCCTGGAGACATAGAAATGGTAGAGGACTCTTCTTACAAAAGCTTAGAAGAGTTCAAGCACAATATCCAGCCAAAAGCAGCATCAGACGGTGCAATAGTCTATGAGCTAGTCTCAGGGACTGTGGGATTGGCACTTGGAGTATTGCCAAAAAACAGGATTGCAACTTCCCATTACCATAAAATAACTGAAGAGATTTACTATGTCATCTCAGGCAAAGGAAAAGCTAAAGTAGGGGATAAGGCATATGATGTTAAGAAGGGTTCAGTTGTCCATCTCCCAACAAACACCTTGCACTCATTAGAAAGCGAGGAAGAGCTAAAGATACTGTGCATTTCCTCCCCTTCATACACTCACTCTGATTTTCTAACGGAATAAGGCAGGCTGCTAAAATAAAACTTTTGCACTTTTAGTCGTGAGTTGGCTAAGCCGCATAGGGGAAAAACGCAAAATCCTAGGAAAAGCAAGCTTTATAAATCTGCATAATATAGCACTATGAAGGAGGGAATATGGGTCTTTTCACTGGGAATACCCTTTATTTTCCAGGGTGTCTCACAAGGTATAAGCTGGAAGGGATTAGTAGGAACTATGAGGAGATTCTGAAGAAGGCAGGGGTAAAGTTCATAACCCTCAAGAACCTTGAAAAATGCTGCGGCATTCCAGCATTCAATGCAGGCTATCCAGAGGATTTCTATACGCTGGTGAACAAGAACGAAGAGCTGCTAAGAAACCAGAACGTCTCAAAGATAATAACAAACTGCCCGTCCTGCTTCAGGGCATTTAACATGCACTACAGCCTGAAGGCAGAGCACATCACAAAAGTGATTTTTGACAACCTTCAAAAGTTCCAAAAAAAGCATAATGAAAAAATAGCCTACCACGATCCCTGCGAACTCGGAAGGAAGTCAGGAATATATGATGAACCGAGAGCAATCCTAAGGGAGATAGGGTTTGAAGTTGTGGAGATGGCATCAAGCCATGTCCATGCAATGTGCTGCGGCGCAGGCGGGGGCATGAGGCGTAATGCGCCAACTGTATCAGCAAGGGTTGCAAAGCTAAGGCTGAAGGAAGCTCATGTAAACAAGATAATAACAACCTGTCCCTTGTGTTATATTCATTTGAAAGAGCATGCTGAAGGCATTGAAGTGCTGGAATTTTCAGAGGTGCTGCTATGATAGAGGCATTTAAGACAATAGTGGGGAAAGCGAACTACTCTGAAAGGCATATCGACAAGTTCAGCCACAGGTCAGACGCGTCAAGGATGAGCGGAATTGCAGAGGCAGTAATATGGCCGACGTCAATAGGCCAGGTGCATAAGATAGTGGGCGTGGCAAAGAGGCTTAATCTCCAATTGCAGATAAGAGGAGGAGGAACAAGCCTTTCAGGAGGATCTATCCCTAGAAAATCCATTGTCCTAGACACTTCAAGAATGACAAGAATCAGGGAATATGGGGATGATTACATAGTCGTGGAAGCAGGCGTAGTACTTTATAGGCTGAACAAGTGGCTTAAGAAAAAGGGCAAGTTCTTTCCAGTAGTTCCGGAAAGCCATCTTGCATGCACAATAGGCGGCATGGTGGCGACAAATGCCTCTTCTGGGAAACGGTACGGGAGGATGGGGGGATGGATAAAAGCAGTGGAGGTTGTCTTCGGCAATGGCATGCGCGAATGGCTAAGGGGGGAAAGCCTTAAGCATGCCGTGGGACTGGAAGGCATCACAGGCGTAATAACTGCTGTAAAGCTTAAGGTAATTGACACTCCTCCGACAGGAAGCATGGACATAACAAGGCTTAGCACGATAGCGGCATTGGCAGAGCATGCGAAAAAGCTTGAAAATCGGGATGATATAATAGACATAACTTATCTTGACGATACATGCTCGTCATTGCTCGGGCTTGAACCATTTATACACCTCATGGCGCACTATTCAACAGCAGAAGGGAAGATAAGCAGCGAGGATGAGGTCCGGCTCATGCTTGAAAAAAGGGAGCAGCTTCCGTTCATCCTCAAGTCTTCTGGATACGTGGCAGTGGAAGACCCATATGTGCCGCCTGAAAATGCTGCAAGGTTCATCTACGAGCTCAGGAAGAGCAACATCCCGACTTATGGCCATATGCTCCATTCAGTGTTCCACCCTAACTTCAGGGATAATGACCTGAAGAGGGAAGCTGTAAAGATTATGGCAAAGAAGCTAGGGGGGAGAGTAGTTGGTGAATTCGGGTATGGCAGCCTGAGGAAGAATGAGCTTGCAGAAGAGAGGGCTAACAGGCTGAAGGCACTGAAGGCAGGCTATGACCCAAACGGAATATTCAATAGGGGGAAGGTGCTGTAATGGCAAAATGCATAGAGTGCGGATTCTGCAAGAACACCTGCCCCATCTACAGGGCTTTGCTTAACGAAAGCACGTCTCCAAGGACCAAGGGGAGGCTGAAGAACGAGGATATGCCTGAAAAGGTGTTCTACCTGTGCACCTTATGTGATGCACACAAGCTTTCCTGCCCTATTAAGAAACTGGAGCTTGACATACCTGAAGCAAGAAGGAGGATGGTTGAGCAGGGCATAGAGACTGACAGGAATAAGGAAATGATTGAGAACCTGAGGAGAACAGGGAATATCTACGGGAAGACACAAGGGATGAAGGCCAAGGGCTGATTCCCCTTACATTTAAGTAATCAGTTTGTAGGGGGAAATGTCAAAAGAGGAAGGTGTCCCAGTATGAAGCCTTGAATTGCCAGCATATAAGGGCTACAAGTTTTCTATAATGTTTCATGTCGACATTAGTAAGGCCTTTCTTTAGCGACTTGTCTGCTTCATTTAATGCAGCCAGGTACTCTTTTCTGAACCTTTGCGATATGATTAAGGGGGGATAGCCTGAGCTCATCAGTATGAAATTCATAAGTATCCTGCCTGTTCTCCCGTTCCCATCGGAAAAGGGGTGGATGTTTTCAAATTTGTGATGGAAAAAAGCTGCAAGGGCAAGAGGGTGCATCTTGCTCTTCTTGTACCATTCAAGCAACAGCTTCATGTCTGCACGAACATATCTTGCTGGGCTTGGCTTAAAGGGCTGGCCAAAAATACGTATGTCATGTGCCCTGTAGCCCTTTCTTTTATCAATGTTTTTAAGCAGGATATCATGGACCTTTTCTATATAATCAAGGCTGAGCGAAAAATCCTTGTTAACAAATTCCCATGCTTCTTTTGTGTTCGTCAGGTCATGGACTTCTCTCAAAGTCTTGTTTTTCGGGATAATATCCTCCTTAAACAGGCTGTGAGCTTGCTTTAGCGTAATAGTATTGCCTTCTATTGAGGTGCTGTTTACAGCAAAATTTATCATGAATGTTTCCATGGCTTCTTCTTGGCTAAGGCTGTCTAGCTTGAGGAACCTGGAGTTATAATGCAGGAGTATGGCTTTAATCTCAAGCAGCTGTTCCTTGCTAAAATAAGGATCCTTTACTATTTTTGATTTCTTGGCCTTTTCAAGATAGTAATTGGAGTCGAGGAATCTCTTTATGGTCCTGTAAGAAGACCGGATATCTTTGCGATACTTCTTTTCTAGCTCGTCTATTTTTATTTTTGAGATATCGCTGCCTAGATTGCACAAATCCTTCGTAATCACCATTGGGCCTTTTCTTGCTGAAACCCTTAGTGAGTAATACTTCTTATTTCCTACCCTTTTTACATGGATGTATGCCATATAGTTTACTTATTGCAGGTAGTATATAAATCTTTCCCCTTACATTTAAGTAATCAGTTTGTAGGGGGAATAACGACCTCTGCACCCTTTACTATCTTCTTGAACTCTTCTGGATTAATGTCCAATCCTTCAAGGCAGTTGTAGTGCATTGGTATTACGTACTTTGGCTTGATAACCTTAACAGCTTCGGCTGCTTCTTCAGTGGTCATTGCAAATTTTCCTGATATAGGGAGCATTGCAATGTCTGCCTTTATCTCTTTCATCTCTGGTATGAGGTCGGTGTCGCCTGCGAAGTATATCCTTTTGCCCTTTAGCGTGAATATGTAGCCCACGCCGTCTCCCTTTGGGTGGAACGGGTGGCCGTCAGACCTTTTCTTGCCTATGTTGTACGCTTCCACAACCTCTATTTCAATTTTCTCTGCTATAAGCTTCTTGCCGGCGCAGATCATTGCAAAGGGCCTGTCAATCTTGCTTGCGCATGCGGCAGGCGCAATAATCTTTGTTTCTTTGTCAGTAATAAGGTCTATCTTCCTCCTGTCGCAGTGGTCATAGTGCTCGTGGCTTATCAATATGATGCTTGCTGCTGCAGGATTCTCATCAAGAACAAAAGGGTCTGTGTAGATTACCTTCCCGCCTGCTGTTATCCTGAATGTGTCATGGCCGAGCCATTCAAAGTTTATCAGTTTAGGCCGAAGACGCCGCTGCTTTACAGGCTGTCTGATAATTATGAAAAATGAGGGTTGCAACTAAAGAATGGAATTTTTTTCGAATTGTGTGTTTTTTGCATAGGTTTAATAAACGTTTTCTCCATTGCAGC
>JBDRFS010000112.1:0-28912 GCA_043818535.1 Candidatus Woesearchaeota archaeon | reverse complement strand
CTGGATTTCGTGAGCGTTAGCGAACTTTCTTGATTCTTTGAGTTAGCAGCTGGGTTGTGTTGTTTTGTTGCTGGTTCTTTTACGATAGGGCAGCACTTGATACGTTGAAAAATTGAACTGATTTAAATGGAGCTTCTGTAGGATACCTTTTTATATAATCAATTCTTAACTCTACTTTATGGCGCCCCATAAGAAGGCACTTCTGCTGTCTTACTTCACAGTAGGGTATAATATCCTTGAAGGTGTGGCATCTGTCTTTGCAGGTCTTCTGGCAGGAAGTGTAGCCTTGGTTGGATTTGGGTTAGACAGCTTTATCGAGTCACTGTCAGGAGGAGTGATGATATGGAGATTCAGGAAATGCGGAAAGATATCTGAAGAAGAGGAAGAAAGAGTTGAGGCAAAGGCTGCGAAGCTGATTGGCTATACATTCTTCATACTTGCTGCCTATATCCTCTATGAGTCTGTGAAAAAGCTATACCTCAGAGATATTTCAGATCCAAGCCTTTTTGGCATAATAATCGCAATCGCATCCCTGATAATCATGCCGCTCTTGTTCTATCTTAAGTACAAGACGGGTAAGTCCATAAAGAGCAGGAGCCTGATTGCGGATTCCAAGCAGACGCTTGCATGCATGTTCTTGTCTGTTGCTTTGCTGTTAGGATTAGGGTTGAACTATCTCTATGGGTTCTGGCAGGCAGATCCTGTGGCGGGGCTGGTAATAGTGGCTTACCTGGTGAAGGAGGGCTACTTTGTGCTTAAGGAAGGGGAGTTGTGCAGTTGTTGAGTGTTTTCTATTTCTTGCCCTACTCCGCATTTGATATGCAGTAAGTAATATTTAAGAAAAAGAGAAAAAAAAGAATTTACTCTGAAAGACCGCCAAGGTCTTCAAACTCCATGCCTTCAAGATCAGCTTTGAGCTGGTCAAGCTCTTCCTGAGTCAGGGCGCTTGCCACGTCTTCTTCTGGCTCTTCTGGAGCTGGTTCCTCTTCTTCTGGCTCTTCAGCTGCTGGTTCCTCGGCTTCTGGAGCTGGTTCCTCTTCTGCTGGCTCTTCAGCTGCTGCCGCCTGTTCAGCTCCTAGCAAAGTTTCTGCCTGAGGCTGTGCACAACCGCTGATAAGCAAGCATATCGCAACAAGGGCGATGGCCAATGGTATTATATTCTTCATTTTTTTAACCTCACATCATCAGCAAGTATGCCTTGTTCAGATGCCCGTGCGCTAGTATAAGGTTTCCGGTAGCTGCCTTAAGGTAGTTGTTGCCTTCTGAAAACTTCAGCAATGGCGTTCCAGGTACCCTTACTTGGTCATAAACACTTTCTGCGTTGTCTATGTTCCTTCTTGCCACTTCCAGCTCTGTAACAGCCTTGTCAAGAGTGGCCAGAATCTCTTCATTGTCGTCCATTCCTTCTGCTATGCCTCTTAGCCTTGCTTCATATTCTTCTATTGTGTCTGCTTTTGTGTTGGCTATGTGCACCCACATGGCTCCTGAGTTCCTTGCCACGTCTGCCAGAAGCTCTGTGTATTTCCCAATCATCTTCAGGAACACTAGCCCAAGCCCCAGCTGGTTGTTTACGCCATCGACATCTGTTCTCAACCCTTCAATCTTTGCCTTATTGGCTGCAACATCGTTCTCTATGGATTCTATTATGTCATCAGGGACTTCAGGATTTTCCTTGGCCTCAAGCTCTTTCCACGTTAGCCATGCTTCTACTTCGTCTAGAGCTGCATGAAGCACTTCTTTTCCTGTGTCTACAACATTCTGCCTGTTCTCATCGCTTTTGTTCTCAGCGAAGAGCAGTTTTGCTTCCCTGTGCTGTTCCTGCTTTTCAAGGCTGCTGCTTCTGGCTTCCAGCCAAGCATCTTTTGCCTCGCCTGCGGTCAGTGCACTTACTGCAAAGGCCTGCATAATGAGTAGTACAGCAATAAGGAGCGCTTGTCCTATCTTCTTCATGATTTCATCCTCCTTGGATAAAGGGGAAATGCTTTCATATTTAAAGGTTGCTATGCTGCTTTTAAAATGCCATTAGCAGCCCGCCATGCCCCTTTTGTTTGAGCAGAAAGCAATCCTCAGTAACAGAAGATGCAATGCTGGCTCCTTAATCTTTTGCTGCAAGAGTCCTTCCTTAGATTGAGATGGAATTTAGCCTGCCTTCCATGAACTTGGAATAGGTGGTATGTATCAGTGCGCCAAAGCAAAGGCTCATGACCATGGGGGCATTTAGCTGGAGGAGATTTAGCGGCAATGGCAGGAAAAATGCTATTAGCGCTATAAAGATTATAGAGGGCCTGAAGAGGTTCCTGTGCACAAGAAGCGTGCCTGTAGGGATGCCGTATATGAATATCAGGGTAGAAAGCGGGAATACTATGCTTTCTGAACATAAGGCTAATGCAAGCCCAAAATAAAGGTAGTTAATCCTTACAAAAAATCCCATTATGAGGCCAATAAGCATGAACTGCCACATGCCTCCGGAGTTGAGCGCCAGTGTTACAAGTATTGCAGTAAGGACAATTTTCCTGAAGAAGCAGAAGTATAAGTCTCCTGGATTGAGCTCTTCAGGGGATATCCTTGCCAGGATGGCGCCTGCTGCAAGGCCGATGACTGAAACTATCGCTGTTAGCAAAAACATGATAAATCAGTGGGAAAAAAGCTTTATAAAAGTTTAGGCTTGTCCAGGGCAGGCGCTTGACTGATGTTTTTGGCTATCGCCTGAAGAATAGGCTGGCTGCCAAATAGCAATGCCTGTAGAAAGATTTAAAAGATATGGCTGGCTTTCAGATGATATGGCTCTAATAACGCTGTCTGAAATCTTGGGCATGCTGGCAATAACAGCTGGAGTAGGCTATGTCTTCTCCGGGTTTATCCAGAAGCCGAGGACAACCATTGAGCAGCTTTATATGAGGCATGGGTTCAACTGGGAAGACTTCAAGTTTGCCGCCATGATAGCTGCACCGGCAGTCATACTGCATGAGCTGGGCCATAAGTTCGTCTCTATTGCTCTGGGATTTCCTGCTGTGCTTAAGGTATTCTGGATGGGGCTTGGCATCGGGATTGTATTGAAGATATTCCATGCGCCATTTCTTATACTGGCTCCGGCTTATGTGCAGATATCCTCTGCCACTCCCGGGCTGCAGACTGCGCTGATAGCATTTGCAGGGCCGTTTGTAAACCTCGTATTGTGGCTTGGGAGCAGCCTTTACCTGAAAAAAGCCCGCAGGCTGTCCCAGACGAAAGCTGTTGCGCTTTTATTAAGCGCCAGGATAAACAAGCTACTGTTTATATTTAACTTGATACCTTTGCCGCCTTTGGACGGCTCTAAAGTGCTTGCAGGGATTCTTGCTGCCTTGTAAAAGTATCTAATGGTACACCCTTTGGAGTATCAGACTCGCCCTAAAAAACTTCCACTCCAACAGATCAAAAAGCGCAAGCTGCTAACTTTTATGCTTCATAAAGGCCCAAGTTTGCAGTCACCAGTTCTAGAAAATTATATAAACTGCCTGCCCCCCTATTTAGAAGGATGAAGATTACTAACAAGGAGATAGAGGAAATCATGAGCCTTGTTATTGGGGAGGATATTACCCCTCTTGTGAATATCCTCAGGAATAAGTCTAATGTTTCTGAGTTTAAACTGGCTGATGAGCTTAATATAACTGTAAACCAAGTTAGGAACATGCTTTACAGGCTCTACAAGCACAACTTAGTTTCTTTTGTAAGGAAGAAGGACAAGAAGAAGGGATGGTACATCTATTATTGGACACTAGACTTAAAGCATGTTAGGGAAGAGTTGCTGAAGCTCAAGACTAAGAGGGTGGAGGAGTTCAAGAGCAAGCTTGATGCAGAGGAAGGCGGGACATTCTTCATGTGCCCAAACAAATGCATGCGGGTGAAGCTTGAGAATGCAATGGAATTTGGATTCAGGTGCCAGGAATGTGGCAACTTGCTTGTTGAGCAAAATAACAACAGGACTATAGAGAATCTTAGGCAGAGGATAAAGGAGCTGGAAGAAGAGCTTAAGAAAGAAGAAGAAGAAGAGATGCTCGCAAATGCTAAGAAGATGAGGGCTTTAGCCAAAAAGTCTGTTAAGGAGGTTGCTAAAAAGCCTGTTAAGAAGGTTGCTAAAAAGCCTGTTAAGGAGGTTGCTAAAAAGCCTGTTAAGGAGGTTGCCAAAAAGCCTCCGAAAAAGCCTGTTAAGAAGGTTGTTAAAAAGCCTGTCAAGAAGAGATTTACGCTCAAAAGCCTGGGGAAAAAACTTCTAAGGAAAGTTAAGAAGCGCTAGGTTTCATGAACTTCTGGGATTTGTCATTCTTCAATAGGTCATCCATTATAAGATTCTTGGCAAATTCAATATTCCTTACTTTAACTGTTTCCATTGCTGATAAAAACTCTTAAGAGATTAATAACAGGCAGAAACAGGTTCCCGGACAGAAGAAAAAGCCATACCCAGACAAAAAAGAACTTCCACGCCAACAAATCCAAAAGCGCAAACTGCCAACTTTAGGCCAAATTTAACATTCACTCCAAAAGGAAAATCTTTTAAAGACTGCAAACCATTATTAAAACATTAAGTGTTATCTCTGGAGGTGTGAATAATATGGGCCTATTCAGTCCAAAGAGAAAGGGAAACCAAAGGGAAGAGCTTCCGCCGCTGAATTTTCCGGAACTTCCCCAGAGAGATTTCCCAGATTTTGAAGAAGGCGCAATCCCGCAGCAAGAGGTCGCCCAGATTAAACAGGCAATAACCCCGCCGCCGCAGGAAATGGCTTCCCATCCAATGGAGGAGTATCACGAGCAGGCTGTATACCAATCTGAGGAAAAGCCATTGTTTGTAAAGATAGAGAAGTACAGGGAGGTTATGTCCACTGTTAATGAGCTGAAGAAAAGGCTTAATGAGGCAAGCGCAATATTGACAGAGCTCAATAAGATCAAGGAAGAGGAGGAGCGGGAGCTTAACTCATGGCATGACGACCTTGAGCTTATAAAAGAGAGGTTGATGAGCATAGACAAGACCTTATTTGAGAGCTAATGGTGATTTAATGGCTAAGAAAAAGCGTGCAAAGCCCGGGGTGACTGTCCATGTGCAGCTCCGGGCACCTAAAGCTTTAAGGAAGGATATTCTTTCAGTAGCCATAGCTATGATAGGGATGATCAAGAAGTACAGGGCTCATGTGGCAATGAAGAAGAGGAAGGAGCTCCTGATTAAGCACCTGGGGAAGAAGTTTAGGGAGATAAAGGAGCTGAGGAAAGTCCTTAATGTTGAGGAGCTTCCATTGTCATTAAGCCAGGTTGAGTCTATGCCCCGCTTTAAGGGGAAGAAGAGAGCCATGGACCTTATGGAAGAGGCAAGGCTCAAGGGAGAGAGGGAGTGGAGGGAGGAGCAGAGGATGCTGAGGAAGGACCTTTCAAGGCCGGTAAAAGAGATTAAGATTAAAGTTAAGACGCTGAAGAGCAAAGGCCCGAAGAAGATGAAGAAGCCTGTGGACAAGCTGCAGGCTGACCTGGATGCCTTGAGACGTAAGATGGCCTCTATTTGATTTCTTTTTTTAGCAGCACGCATAGCTATATGTGAAACATAATCTTGAAAAGCTGCAACTGAAAAAAACACAGGCTGCTTACTTCTTCCCGACTCTTATCTTGGCCAAGTCCCAGCCATGGTCATAGATGTGCAAGCCCTTGCTTGAAGCGATTATTTCTCCGTCCTCAACACCAATTTCTTCAGCCATATATTCTTTAAGCAATTGTATGCCTCCCAAGTTAACTGGAAACCCGCCCCATAAGTCCCATGACCTGAAATAGACAAAGAAATGAAGCTTGTCATCCTGTATCCTTGTGTCTATCAGCCTTAAGCATGGAGGATCCTTAAGCTTTATGTCAGAAGGCATCCCTATTTCCATAACACACTGGTTTGTCCTGTGGCCTTCTTCCTTGTATTTCCTGATTACTTCTTCAATTTGGTCTGCATTAAGCCTTTTCTCTAGCCCATCAATCTTAACCTTAGGGTCAACAAGGCGCTCGCCATAAGTGTAATCCTCATCTGGCTGCTTTGTCTCTGCAGTCATCAAATAAGGGAGATAATCATTTTCAATATACTCATCATTGCACGGCGCAGGAATTCCCAGGCCTGGGGGGATGTCAGGGGATAATGGCCTTGTTCCAGGATATTTTATGTGGGCTGTGACATAATCAAACTCTATGCGGTATTGCCCGGCATAAGAGCCAGAGTCTATCTTGAACTTGCGCCCTACCTGCACTAATCTTTCTATGCACTGGAACCATGCATCTGAAATATCTCTTGCTTCAATAAAATCTGTTCTCATTTTAACACCTCTTTGATTATTTATCTTTAAGCAGAGTTATACTTGATTTATATGTTTTTGTATACAAAAGCAGCAAGGTGTTGCAGCAAGACCTTAATCATTTAAATAGAAGCCAGCATTTTAGCTCCTGTTGCTTATGATCGCAAGGCTTTCTTCTCAAACAAAACAGGCAAACCTGGCTCCTATTTGACCGTAACTATTATAAATTATACTTTTCTCATTAACAACCATGCTTTCGGACAAGGAACAGAAGAAGGAGTTCAAGCTAATAGCGCAGAAAGAGCCCGGCAAGTATTATCCTGTCCAAACACTTAAGGAGCTTGGCTTCCAGAGAAAGCAATGCCAAAAGTGCAAGACTTACTTCTGGACAGTAAATCCTGGGCAGACAGCCTGCGGGGATCCGGCTTGCTGCGGGGGCTTTGCATTTATAGGAAATTCCCCTGCAAAAAATAAAATGGATTACATAGAAACATGGCAAAACTTTTCAAGAATATTCAAGAAGCTTGGCTACACTCCTATTCCAAGATATCCAGTGGTTGCAAGATGGCGTGCTGACACAGACTTTGTGCAGGCCTCAATATATGATTTCCAGCCTTATGTTGTCTCTGGAGAGGTTGAGCCTCCTGCCAACCCGTTGGTTGTGCCGCAATTCTCCTTGAGGTTCAATGACATTGACAATGTTGGCATTACAGGGGCGCATTACACTGGCTTTGTCATGATAGGGCAGCATGCGTTCATGCCTCCTGACAAATGGGACCAGCCAAAGTATTTCAATGATATCTACACCTGGCTTAAGGATGGATTGGGTTTGCCTAATGAGGAGATAACATTCCATGAGGATGCATGGGCTGGAGGCGGGAACTTTGGGCCTTGCGTGGAATTCTTCTCAAGAGGGTTGGAATTGGGAAACCAGGTTTACATGCTGTTTGAGCAGGCTCCTAGTGGCAACAAGGAATTAAAGCTTAAGGTCTTGGACATGGGCATGGGGCATGAGAGGAATTCCTGGTTTGCTTCTGGAACTATTACCTCATACGAATCTACATTCCCGACTGTCATGCGGCTGCTGCATAAGAAGACAGGAGTATCAGCACAGGAAGAGCTTATGAAAAGGTTCATGCCTTATTCCTCTTGCCTTAATGTGGATGAGGCAGAGAACATTGGCAAGTCATGGGATACAGTGGCATCAAGGCTTGGGATGGATGCCGGGGAATTAAAGGGGAAGATAGCAGAGCTCTCTGCCCTGTACTCTGTTGCAGAGCATTCAAGGTCCTTGCTGGTTGCGCTGTCTGATGGTGCCTTGCCTTCAAATGTTGGAGGCGGCTATAATCTTAGAGTCATACTTAGGAGGGCATTGAGTTTCATAGACAAGTATAAGTGGGATATTTCAATGCAGGAGCTCTGTGAGGAGCATGCCCGCTACCTTAAGCCATTATTCCCTGAGCTGATGGAAAACCTTGATTCTGTAAACAGGATTTTGGAAGTTGAAAAAGAGAAGTTCATGCACACCAAACAGAAATCAGCTGCCATTGTCTCTAACATGGTAAGCAAGGGAGATATTAATGAGGAGAAGCTTTTGGAGCTTTACGACAGCAATGGCATCTCTCCGGAAATGGTTAAGGCGGAGGCGGAGAAGCAGGGTGTTAAGGTTAATGTCCCTGAGAATTTTTATGCCAAAGTGGCGGAGCTGCATGAGAAGAAGGAGCAGGAGCATGCTACTGGGAAATCCTTGTCTATTAACTTGGATGATGTGCCGGAAACTAAGGCCATGTACTGTGATGATTATGCGCTTACAGAATTCAAGGCAAAAGTGCTTAAGGTAGAAGGGAAGCATGTTGTGCTTGATGCTACTGCCTTTTATCCCACATCTGGGGGGCAAGTGCATGATGTTGGAGAGATTGCTGGGGAAGAAGTGGTTGACGTTGTGAAGGAAGCAGGGCATATAGTCCATGTTATGGCCTCTGAGCCTAAATTCAAGGAAGGCGATGAAGTTGAAGGCAAGCTTGATAAGGAAAGGAGGAAACAGCTGGCGCAGCATCATACTTCCACGCATATTGTAAATGCTGCAGCAAGGAGGGTTTTAGGGAAGCATATTAACCAGGCAGGCGCCAAGAAGGCTGTTGATAAGGCCCATCTGGACATAACCCATTACCAGTCTCTCACTGATTATGAGCTGAAGGCCATTGAGAAAGAGGCTAACAGGATTGTTGATGAGGCGATTGATGTCAAGTGCATGCTTTTGCCAAGGAATGAGGCTGAGAAGAAGTATGGCATGGCAATTTATCAAGGGGGGGCAGTTCCAGGAAAGATGATAAGGGTTGTGGACATTAAAGGGGTGGATGTTGAGGCCTGTGGCGGAACGCACCTTAAGAACACTTCTGAGGTTGGGGAGATTAAGATTATAAAGTCAACCAAGGTGCAGGATGGCGTTGTGAGGATAGTGTTTACTGCAGGGAAGGCTTGTGAGAAGGAATCAGGAAATGAGAAGTGCCTGCTTGAAGAGGCTGCTAAGGTTTTGGGTGTTAAGTTGGAGGAAGTGCCTTCAAGGGCAAGGGAGCTGTTTGAGAAGTGGAAGAGGGCAAATAAGGACAGGAAGAAGAATAGGAAGTCTGATCCTGACACTTTTGTTTTGAAGGAAAGGCTTGCTGAGTCATTGCCAGCAGAAGACCTTTTGAAATTAACGGCATCTATTTTCAAGACTCAGCCTGAGCATGTTCCAAGGACTGCTAAGAGGTTTTTGGATGAGTTAATGGGGATGAAAGAATGATACACCTAAGACCATGCGCAATATGCGGGATTAATACTGGAAAATTCGTGTGCAGGAACTGCGGAGCAAACGTATGCGAAGACCACTATGACCCTGCTACTGGATTGTGCGACAGATGTAGGATAAGATAGCTTTAAAATCCTTTTCCAAATATGTTTTCTTATACTTTTTTGAAAGAATAATCAATTTCTTCTTATCATAAATAATATTTTTTTCTTTTAGCAGCTGCGATAGCCTGCTTGAAGCTATGAACTGGACAAATTGTGTGACATTCTGTGGCCTGGAAGAATAATGGCATCTTTCGAAGTCAATCATCTTAACACTCCTGCTAACAATTATGTGCTTATGGGGGTTGTGCATTTCTTCCTTGCTAACATTAAGCTTATCCAATGCCCTACATTGTTGCAATACAGCTGCCAAAACTTTTACGGATTTTTCGGAAGGGCATTTTCTAATGTAATCCAGTATCCTTTTCCCCTTTAGATAAGAGCAAATGAACCATCCGGAACCTTTCTCAATCAGCTTAGGCCCTATCTTATGCTTGTTCAGGACTTTTAGCCATTCAGCCTCGCGATCAATACTTCCCAAACCTTTCATCTCTTCTTTCAAAACACAATCTTTTCCTTTAACCCTAACTAAATAAACATTAGCCCTGCAACCCTTGGCCAGAAACTTCTTCTTCATATTACTAAGGCTATAAATCATGCTTTATAATTCTTTTGCCGAAAAGCCCTACAGAGAATTGGGGGGAATATACGTTTCCGTCGAAAAAACACGTGTTTTTTTTCAGCAATACTTAAATCCAACAGGGGCTATGAAATAACAAAACCAACAAGGAGGTAATAAAAATGGAAGAATACAAAACACAGCTGACAGAAAAGAAGATTGAGCAGCTGCAGAAGCAGCCAATAATTGAAAGCAGGATATGGATGAGCGAAAGCGGCGAATGGGTTGTCCACGAGACAAGGATAGTGGATATCAAGCCAAAAAAATACATAGAGAAGGTATTGGAGGAGTAATCCTCCTTTTTCTTTTTTTGAGTAACGCAAACCTTATATGTTTAGGCCGGAGAGAAGTCAAGATCAATACTGCACAATGGCCTTCAGCGAGGAAGAAGTGTATCGCCCTGTCAGCAAATAGGAATTAATCCCTTCCGATTTTCTATATCCTTCTTGCTTCCTGAGTAGATTGCTTTGGCCTTATTGTCCTTTTTATCTATGAATATCCCTAAAGGCGTCCTGTCATCAGCGTCATGGAGATAGAATGATAGCTTGTAAGGTGCTTCCTTGCCTACATACTCCTCATCAAGCTCAATGTAATATCTTATGCAGCCATACTTATCATTTCCAATCTTGAGGGTATCTTTTCCTAAGTACTTTATGTCAAGGCCCTTGAGAATATCATTGTAAGGAACAATTATTGTCCTTGACTCCGGCTTGGAGAACCTGAGCTCCATCAGTGCGGATATGTAGTCTTTTGATCTCTCGTCAATTCCCCGGGCAGAGTATTTGCCATAATTAAACCTCTTGCCCTTGGCATCCATTTTCTGGTAGAATTCTGTGATGGCTTCTCCTTTGCTGTAGTCATACCAGTGGCTGGAGTAAGTATAAAGGTCTGGCTTGTTAACAAAGTCTTCTACTGTCTTCATGTGGTACTCTTTAGGGAAGAGAGTCCTGCCTTCCAGCTTGCCCCAAGCCCTTATGAAGAACTGATCCTTGTACCAATGCCTGATAAGATTAGATTTGGGCCATGACTGCAGCCTTACAGAATAGTACTCCCCCGATTCCTTGACCCTGAAATCTATCTCGCCTTTCGCAACTTCAACATAGCCTAACGCTGAGGCTGAACCTGACTTGCTCATTCCCTTTATCTTGAAGGGGGTCACTTCCTGCTTTATTTCATCAGAATGGTTTAGAAATGATGTGCTGTTTAATGCAATAATGCCTGCCAGACTCAATCCCGACTTGAGAAAATCCCTTCTTCTAATCTTTCCCACTTGAATTGCCCCTTAGCTTTATCTCGAGCGCGAGATCTTCAAGCTTGTTGAGGTTCCATTTTATTGTATCTGATTTCTTCCTGAGCTCTCCGTTCCTGAAATCAAACTTCAATATCTCGCCATAAATCTCAGATACCATTCCCCTTATCTCAAGCGCCTTTCCTGTATCGCCATTGATCACGCTGTTGACAGCAAGCCTTACCATTTCCCCTGTAAAGTCACATATGCCAAGAAGGTACTCTTCAGCGCTGATGCTGAGCTCTTCCTTTGAAGGCAGCTTTTTGTCTCTTGTATAGCCTAAGCAAAACATTGCCTCTGCATACTCCTGCTTTGCCACTTTAACAAGGTTTATTTCGTGGTTATCTTCAGGAAGCTCTGAAACAAGCTTCTTTATTTCTGCAGCAAGCTTTTCTGCATTTGCCATGTCAGAACGCTGTATGCTGTAAATCATTTGCTTGGAGACAATGATTATTTTTCTTGAGAGGATTATGGTCTCTTCCCTTTTGACATCAAACGCGTCCATTTCTTCTTTCATTCCTGAAAATTCTTTTTTGTCTATCATATGGACTTATAGTTTTTCAAATATTTATAAAACTTTGCAATAGCAGCTTTTGTTTCAAAAGAAAGCTTTGCGATCAACAGCTACAGAAGATTCAATGCTGGCTTCTATTAAATAGGGGTGTAAAGCTTGTTTGTCTTCTTGAAGACGTCGTATAGCCTGTATGCTAAGCCGGAGGCGGCTTTCTCTGCCTTATTCTTCTCACGCTGCATGGATCGTGCCTGCCCCCTGCTAGGCATCCTGAAGTGCTCCTTGCTTATGGGGATCAATGATCCGAAAAGTTCCCTGAATCCCCCGCCTAAGGCCAAGAACGGCTCTGCCATGGACTGTTTCGGCTTGCCTGTTTTCTTATTCTCATCTTCAGGGAAAGTCTCATTGGCTTCCTTAAGATATTTCCTTAGGTCATCCTTCAGCGCTGCCATTGCTGCATCCACAGATGACAGAAGCTCGATATCCTCCCCATCCTGGTGGTTAATGTAAGCGTCAATCTGCTCCTGCGTGACAGCATAAGGCTCAATTACTATCTCAACCCTGCCTACATGCACAGGCTGCTTCTGTCCCTGCTGGGTGTAAATAAGCTCAGGCCTGGTGACATGAAGCATCTTTACCAGAAGCACAGGATGGTACTTCTTGAATCCTGATGTTTTTTGCGCAAGGAGCTCAATCTGCAATTTGCTTGTCTCAAAAGCGCTGACCAGATCAGCATCTGTGTAATCTCCCCTCATCTGGAGCTGGTTTATCATCTTGAGGTAAGGCCTGGCCCAGTTCATGTAAAGCTTTATTGAGGTGTAGTGCTGCCTGAGATACTTGAGCTTGAAGCTATAGGTGTGCTGCAGCTCTTTGTATGTCTTTTCCCTCCAGTCATAATATGCGTAAAGCTTCTTTGCCAGAACATCGCACACTTTCTTGTTCGTGCCTCCCTTTTCCAGGGATTTCATGACATTATCGAGGCCTGCTGTCCCATCTTTTGGGTTTATGCTAAAGAACAGGTCCGGAAGCGTAAGGAATCCGACTTTCGTGGCCAGTGCGTAAACAGAGTTTGGATTCTGCATGCCCTGCTCAACAACCTCAATCCATATCGACTTCAATGCTATCTCGGCAGATTCGCTTCCAGCAGCGCTGTCCTTATAGTACTGCAGCCTTTCATCAGACACCCTCAGCTCCCTTATTATCGGGTAGATGCCCTTGAGCATGCTTGCTATTGTGCCTAATTGCTGCTGCACCTGCTGCTGTATGGCTGAAAGCTTGGTGCCAACGTGGCCATGGAAGCTCGATGTTACAGAAGCGTCAAACAAATCCTTAATCTTGAGCACTTTGTCAAAGCCGAGGCCATGCGCGGGCTGGTCCCTTAAGAATCTTAATACCCAGAAGTAATACTTTTCAACCCCTGATGACATGCTCTCCATTATCAGGAAGTGCCTTTCCTCCCCGCACTCCGGGTCAAGGGGCTTTCCCTGTATCAGAGGGTTGTCCTTTTTCTTCTTTTCCTCATCTTCACTTGCCTTTTCCAGATCGCTTTTTTCTTCAGTTTTCCTGAGGATAAGCTTTTCAAATAGGTTCATTTTGCCTAAAGTGGGGGTTGTTTTGTCTGTATATAAAGGTTTTTGTTGCAATCTTTTTCAAACTGGAATAAGCCTTTGCTATTGGCCATTCGCTTTTTTGAAGTATTTGATTTTAAACGAATGTAAGGCTATAAGCAAAACTCCTATCACTCCGAAGCTGTCAGCGAGATTAAAAGTTGGCCAGATGCTGATGCTTATGAAGTCCCTCACAAAGCCAAAGAAAATCCGGTCTATAAGGTTCCCTATGGCGCCTGAGACAAGCAGCAAGGCTCCAATTTCGCTCCCCAGGTCCTCGAAATGCCAGAGAATTATTGCAGCTATTATTATGGAGGCTACTACAAAAATGAAGTTCCAGCCCTGCATCATCCCAAATGCTGCACCAGAATTGGTTGTGTAGTGAAAAGAAGCAATATCAGGGATTATTTCCCAATTTGCACCCTGCATGAAGTGCTTGGAGAGCTGGTCTAAGAGGATCAATGCTATTACTGCCAGGAAAATGTAAATCTTACGTGCCATAGTACTTGAAAAAAGCTCTTATTTCATCATAGCAGCGTTGGGATTCCCCAAAGAGTATTGCTTCGTAGTCTGCAAGCCTCTTCTTTATAAGGATCCTTTCGTAGATGAGCCAGAATATCTTCCCCAAAGGCGTTTTCCAGTTCGGAGGCACATTCTTTGTGATGTAGGCTTCTGTCCTGAATTCCATTGAGCCCTTTTTGAGCTTTTTCTTAACTCCTTCAATATTGGCTTCCACCTCAGTTACAAGTGCCTGCCAGTGCAGGTCCAGTGTGAATTTCTGGTAATCGTCAACCTTCCTTGTGCAGTGCCACTTTATTTCTATCTGCTGCAAGCCTGAAGGCTGGTCGTAAAGCCTATACTTTGTTTCTTTCCAACTGTATCCGAAATGCCGAAACCATCGTTCCAGTTCATGGTACAGCTCTTGCAGGTCAAATGTTCCACCAAACTTCATCTTTGTCCCAAAGGGCACTAATGTGGTCCTTTCACTTAGCTCTATCATATTCTATTTGTTGGAATATATCCTTATAAGGCTTTTGATTTTTGGAAGTATGGGATGCTGCTTTTGTTAGAGTGGAAGTATTTGATAGCATGACAACCATATGAAGGAATCTCTGGCATCACAGGCTGCCTACTTGATGTTAATATAGATTTCCTCAAAAGGGATTTCCTGCACCAAATCTATCTTTTCTTGGTTGTCCAGATGTAACAAAGGCAGCAAAGTGAGGATCTTCTCCCTCTTCCCGACTTCACCTTGAGGCAACAGCTTTGAGAACGTAACAGTTTCCTTTTTGCTGAACAAAGACATTATCTTTTCGAATATTCCTTTTATCAGGTCAGTGATGTTGACCTTCCTCTCAGGTATAGGTGGTGGATTCCTTGATGCCCAGTATTCCCGCCTTAGCATCTTCCTCTTGTTCACTTCAAGGGCCTTCTCCAGCGCGCCTATAAGGTCATTCACAGAAACAACCCTCTTCCTTGCCTGCGGCGTCTTGATTGCCAATGGCGGCGCATCAATTTTTGCCCTCTCTTCCGGATTGACATAGTCTTCAAGCCCTTCTGCCGGCTCGTCTACATGGAACAGGAGGTTGTCGAAGTCTGAAAGGTCCTGGGCGAGAAGCCTGTTTGACTTTATCTTCACAAGAAGCGCAGCAGCCAGAAGCACCTTGCCTGATACGAAGAAGTTCGTCTTCTGGAGCTTCCTGACCGCTTCCAGGTACCTTTGGGTAAGCTTTGACACGTCAACATTCCATGGATTCATCTGATCGGTCTTTATCAGGCTATGGATTATGTCCTGCCATGTAACTTCCTCATCCTTCATGAGCATGTCAAGTATCTTGTCGTGGTCCATATTCCCAATAATGGAGAAGGGAATTTATAAAGCTAGTTATTTGGGCATTTCTGCTCAGCCCTATGGATTATTGCCCGTTTTATATCATTTGAGTACAGGGGGCTGGACGTTATCTCCTTTATCCTTTGGCTGGAGAGCTGGTATTTTTCAAGAAGATTCTGGTAAGAGTATTGCGGGGAGCATATGTGCTCAACCTCAAGGTCCATGTAATTCTTGATTTCCATAAGTGTCACCGGATTGCTTTCCCCTGGTTCTGGAAATGCCTTTGAGCTGGTGAAAGCTATCTCCTGTGTTGGCAGCTTATCTTCCTTTATGTCCTCCTTGTACATGTAGTATGTGCACCCATTAATGAGCACAAGCACCAGCAGGAGCACAATAAGCTTTAGCTTCATGGTTTAATAGGCTGCTTCTGAGGATTTAAACATTTTGATTTTAAGTGCATGCCCAAAAGAAAACTTTAATAATGCTTAGTTATTGGCAATTCCTATGGGAGTAAAAATTACTGAGCTTATACCTAAGAAGGAGATATCGTGGGACTTGCTTAAGGGCAAGGTTATTGCGGTGGACACCTCAAACATGATTTTCCAGTTCTTGAGCTCGATAAGGCAGGCTGATGGCACACAGCTGATGGACGGTAAGGGGAGGGTCACTTCACATCTTGTCGGGATATTCTCAAGGATACCTAACCTCATGGAGAAGGGCATAAGGCCGTGCTTTGTCTTTGACGGGAAGGCTCCAGCGCTTAAGCGTAAGGAGAGGCAGAGGAGGGAAGATGCCAAGATAAGGGCAGAGGAGAAGCTTAAGGAAGCTAAAGACCAGGAAGAGATGCTGAAGTACTCTAGGATGGCTACAAGGCTTGACAGTGGAATGATTGAAGAGGCAAAAAGGCTTATAGAGGCTATGGGCCTGCCTGTAGTGCAGTCCCCTTCCGAGGCCGAGGCTCAGGCTGCATTGATATGCAGGAACAAGGATGCGTGGGCAGTTGCAACACAGGACTATGATGCTTTGCTCTATTCTGCGCCAAGGGTTGTGCAGAGCCTGACACTTTCACAGAAGAAGAGGCTTCCTTCCGGAGGCTATAGCTCTGTTTATCCTCAGCTGATAGAGCTTAAGGAAGTGCTGCAGGAATTGGACCTTGACAAGGAACAGCTTTTGGTCTTGGCAATACTTGTAGGGACAGACTTCAATGTTGGCGGGGTTAAGGGCATTGGGCCCAAGAAGGCGTTGCAGCTTGTGCAGTCCGGTAAGAAGTTTAAGGATATATTCGGCAGCTTAGATGCTGACTTTGACTGGGAGGAGGTTGTTGATGTTTTTAGTAAGATGCCTGTTGATGAGAATTACAGCATAAAGTTTGCAGAGCCTGACGAGGAAAGGATAAGGAAACTTTTGGTGGATGAGCATGACTTTTCTGGGGATAGGGTGGACAATGCCCTCGAGAAGATTCGCGGGAAGCCTAAGGGGCAATCTTCTTTGAACATGTGGATGAAGTAAGAAGCCTGTGTGCTTGCATGGAATTTGTTTGCTGTTTAACTCAAAAACTTAATGCTTTATAAATTCAGGGTCATCACTTTCACTGTAAAATTAGCTGCTGCTACTTAGGCATGTCTGATATCGCCTTTATGAAAGGACTCGCCTTTCTAATAAATTCCTGATCTATACTCTCTTCAAACTTTCTCTCATTATACTGCCTGTGTTCTGAGAATGGCATTGAACTTTTCCAGTACCAGTCAACCGTGCCATCGCACATCTCATCATGGTAGTAGCCATCATTCTCCCCCAGCTCGCAGAAGTTTTCCCCATGAATAACTACATAGTAGAACTGGGGATATAATTCTGGATCCTTAACCATTGCTATTCCAGCATCATCCCACTCGATGAAAGAGCAGGTGTCAGCAGAAGGCTTGAGTATCTTCTCTATTATTGTCATTTGCTCCGATGGCACAAATTGTACTGTTGCCCCGTCTGAAGAGACAGTGCTTGGCAGCGGATCACAGCCAATCACGCCAACAATAAAAGCGCCTGCAATTATCTTTGCTAAAGGTTTCATCCTAATATAATAGAGAATGGAAGTATAAATAATTTACTAAACCCCTTGAATTTTCTCCAAAGCATAATCCAAGAAATAAGATGTGTTAATCCTGAGCGGCAGGCATGCCCTCTGTGATTCCCCGTCAGCTGCTATAAGCTCTATTTCAAGGCAATGCCTCTTGATTGCATAATTCAGCACCGGAGAGTCTTTAGACTCAGATATGGATTTATCAACAAGGAATCTATTTGCAGACAGATTTTCTACAAGGGTATATTTGGCGCTTTTGTAGACGAGATTTATAAAGCCAATATAGTTCCCCAGTTTAGGATCCTTATAGAATGCCATAAGCCACTGGTGACTCTTGTCCCCAAGGTATATGCTAAGATCACAGCTCCATCCTCCAACGTTAAACTCCATGCCCAAAGAAGGATCAAATATTGATGGGATTCTCCCCTTAAGGTTATTTATAGCACCATGATTATCATCAAATACAGAAATATAATAATACCCGCCCTTTATAATCCCCTTCTCATTGCTGCAAAGCTGTTCTGATTCATAGCCCTCCAGCCTGTCATCTATATCATATATCTTTTGTTTTATTTCTTCCTTTGAGCAAACGCCCCTCTTAAAATTCTCTTCCAGAAACCTGTTAAGCTCAGGGTTATTCAGAGAGGCATATGCCCTTTTTCCTGAAGAAGCCTTTTCCCCCTTTAATCCCTTTACCAAGGCATTATACAGCTCAGAGTTCTTATTAGACTTCCTGACTTCTTCATCCAATTCCTCTCCCTTAACAGATTCCAGCAGATTTTTACAAGGATTGCATTTGATTATGCCCATAGCAAAGGTAGAGAATATATTGGGATATAAAAAGCTTATGGCCATAACCAGAGAAAAAAAGAGTCAAGGCGTACTTCTAAAGGTACTCCTCGAGATTGCTTGAAGAAGTCCTTTTCTTAAACTCTTCAAGCGTTTCATCAAACTTCATGTCTTCCCTGAACTTCAGCATCAGCTTCAATCCTAGCTCATGGTCTTTGCCCTTTGGCCAGATATAAGGGAACCCGTTGATTTCCATGTAGTTGATTGTCTCCCCATCGCATCCTATATCTTTTACAAGAGTACCTTTACCTAATTCCAGTACGCAATCAGGGTTAGTGCCGGCCACAAGCTGCTCATAAGTGAACTTAGGAAAACTGTTCACCTTATCCGTAATCTCAAAGCCGTTAGATTTAAACACCGTCTCATAACCCTGCTCCTTGACACCCTCATCAACCATATCAACAACATTCTCAACCTTCTTCGGAACTGCACAAGCAGCAAGAATCACCAGTGCACCAGTAACCAGCTTTTTTATGATAACTAACACCCCCAATAAAAAATTAATCCACGAACTCTATGCCGAGCTCGTTTTCAATAGCAGTCTTGTTCTCTTTGGCAAGAGGCTTCTTCTGTCCGAAGATTTGCGGGGAGTTAACACCAGTCACTATAAGCAATGTCCTGATAGTGCCCTCTAAATCTTCAGATATCTGCGCACCCCATATAACGCTTGCATCCTCGGAAAGCTTTGAGGAAACTGCCTCGACAACCTTCTTTGCCTCGTCGAGTGTCATATCCGGGCCTCCAGCCACATTTATCAGCGCGCCATTCGCCCCTGAGATGTCAACATCAAGCAATGGATTGTTAATTGCCTTCTCTATTGCTTCAATTGCCCTGTTCTCAGTGTCACTCTCGCCGATTCCAATCATTGCAACCCCACCCTTGCCCATCAAGGTCTTTATGTCCGCAAAGTCTAGGTTAACTAGCCCGGGCTTTGTGACAAGCTCTGCAACTCCCTTGACCGCATTTGTAAGTATTTCGTCAGCAACCTTGAATGCCGTATGGAGAGGCAAGTCAGGAGCCAACTCCAGAAGCTTGTCATTAGGTATGACAATAAGTGTGTCAACGACAGCCTCTAGCTTCTCAAGTCCAATAAGCGCATTTTCGTACCTTCTCTGCCCTTCCATCTCGAAAGGCATCGTAACAACACCGACTGTAAGGTTGCCGCATTTCTTCGCTATTTCGGCTACCACAGGAGCAGAACCTGTACCTGTGCCTCCGCCAAGCCCGCATGTTATGAACACCATGTCAGAACCCTGAATCTTCTGCTTAATCTCCTGTTCGCTTTCCCTTGCAGCCTCTTCGCCTACCTGGGGGATGCTTCCTGCTCCGAGACCCTGGGTAAGCTCTTTACCTATAAGGATCTTAACGTCAGCATTTGTGTACAGCAAATCCTGGGCATCTGTGTTGATTGCGATAGTCTCACAGCCTACTATCCCTACCTCGCTCATCCTGTTTATCGAGTTATTTCCGCCGCCGCCAGCCCCGATAACTTTAATCTTAGCCTTCTGCTTGGCAAGAAGCTGTTCTAACTCTTCGTCTATTGGGTTCCTCTTTTGTTGGATACCCCCTTTTGGTCCCATTGGGCCGTTTGATGCCCTAGCCTCACGAAAAATAGTTTCCATAGTTTTTCACTCCCCCTTTTTTCAATATAATTTTTAATCAGGAACGGTGATTATTTAGTAATATAAATACTTATCTATTTTTTAGACTCTATTTTGGCTGGTTCCTTTTTAGCAGCTGGCTTGTCTCCTTTTGATACTTTTTCTGGAACTTCTTTCTTTTCCGGCACTTCCTGCTCGACTTTGGTTATCTTTGGCAGCCTTTCCTTGAGCTTTTTCTCAAGCTCTGTCATGACTTCCCCGGGCAGTTTCATGTTGATGTAAGCAACATCTCCCTTAAGATGGGCACCCAAGTCATTGCCTGCCATCAGCTTCATGAAAGCCTTTACCTTTTCATCGTCATTCTCGACAATCTTAGTTATCTTTATAGTGTACTGGAGGTTCCTGCCTGCAAGAGGATGGTTGAAGTCTACCATGATCCTTCCGCCTGAAACTGAAGTTATTATCCCTTCCTTGTCATTAAGTGATATCGGCATTCCAGGGTAAGGCTTCATTTCCTGTTCCTTGAAGCTCGAGGCTGAGAGGAGCCTTACCTGTTTTGCGTCCCTCTTTCCGAAGCCCTCCTCTGCAGAAACCTCAACAGTGAACTCTTTCCCAACTTCCTTGCCTTCAAGGGCATAGTCCAGCCCTTTAACAACATCACCTTTGCCCACACAGACGATTACAGGCTCATACTTTTGCTTAGGGTCATAGATATTGTTCTTCTTTGCCTCTTCCATGTCGTTGAGGTCAAATATCTGTCCAGTCTCCTTTATCTTTCCCACAAATATTATTTCAATAAAGTCGCCTTTCTTTACCATTTTATAGAAAATGAATTGCCCCCGATATAAATAGGTTACGGTTTTTCTGGAAAAAGCTCACTTGAGAAATCTGTGTCCAAAATCTCTTTTATCCTGCCCATATTCGAGTCCAGTACCATCTGAAACTTCTCTTTCCTAATATCCAAGTATTCAAGGGCAGAATGTTCCCTAAACATCATGTTAATCTTCATCTGGGAAACTTCTTTTTTAAAGTCCTTAGTTTTCTTGAAAGCTATCGCGCTACCGATGAGCGCAACAGGTATGGATATGTAAAAATTTAACAGGAGCAAGCTTAAGCATGAAGAAAAGCCCAAAAGTGTCCAGGCGAAAAATGGCGCCCTGTATGAGCCCATATTTATGCCCATCTCTTCCTTGTAAACTTCAAGCCGATCCAATACCTGCCTGGAGCTTTCGCGATGGATGAAATAAGCCAGGTCCTGGGGATCATGCACCTTGCTTCTGCCAGATCTTGCAGATATATAATTCCCAATCATGTTCAGCAAACTCCCATAGTTTCCTGAGTTGATATCCGCATCATAAAGCATATGGGTCGGCACAGCCCTTCCGTGAAGGCTAAGCTCTTTTATCTTATCTTCATCCCTAGAGATATCGTCATAGTCCAAAATACGCTTCGCATGCTCCAAAGAACTAAGGAACATGTCTGATATCTCTTTATTGCTAATCATCTTATCCCTAAATCCTTAATCTTGCGGTGCAGTGTCTCAAACCTTACCTTCATCTTCCTTGCCGCATTGGTGATATTTCCTCCAGATTCCCTAAGCGCTTTTTGGATGTATCTCCTTTCAAAATCGTGTTCAGCCTCCTTCATAGGCAAGAACTCAAGGCTAAGTTGTTTCATTATGTTGGAAGACAATTCGCCCACACCCTTGTACATCTTAGAAAGCTTTTGTGGATGGAGGATACCTTCATAATTCTTTAGCGTTTCCTCAATCGCTGTAGATAAGGCTTCCTGTTTTACGTACTGGGGATTGAGCATAGCTTGCCTGCATTTCCGGATGTTTATTCTGAGCTCGCGTATCATCCGATGCACAGTCTTCCGATCCACCTGACATATCCTTGCAACTGCTGTAACATCGCCGAAATTAATCTTCAGAAGCCTCTCCAAATAGAATTTCCTGAATGTCAACCTTGCTTTCTTAAGGGGGTCAGAAGTGTCAGCTTCGAATTCAAGCAAAGGATTTTTCCTGAGCTTATCTGTTATATCCTTGTTGAGTTCCTTTATGCTCACGCCAATATATTTCCTTATTGTCTCCTCTATTATTGGCTTCACATGCTTCTCCAGCGCTTCCTCCAAGTCATAAGGTTCCATATTTTTTGTATAGCATTAAAAGAGTTAATAAGCTTTTGGGCTAAATCTAGGAATAGTGAATCAATAGCCTTAATTTTTGTGCAAAGCCTAATTAATCAAAAGATTTATTAAGAATCCTGCACAGTAATTCTGTATGGAGGAAAAGAGGTATATAGAGATAGACAACCTTATAAAGAGGTTCGGGAAGAAGCTTGTTCTTGACAGGGTAAATCTCAAAATAAAGCTAGGGAGCTTTTTTGGCATAATCGGGCTTAGCGGTTGCGGCAAGACCACGCTTCTAAACATAATCATAGGATTTTGGAAGCCAACAATCGGAAGGCTGACATATGACGGTCATAACATATTCAAAAATCAGCATCACTTCAAGCAAAAACTCGGGTTCGCAACACAGGCCGGCTCTGTCTACTCGAACCTTACTGTAAATGAGAATCTGCGCTATTTTGGGAGGATGTATAACATGAGAAAAGATGACATCCTGCGCAGGACAGAAATACTCCTTGACCTCATCGATCTCACAGGAGCAAATAAGGTTTTAGCAAAGGATCTTTCAACAGGAATGCAGAGAAGGCTTGACATTGCGTGTGCTATGATACACAATCCTGAAATACTCATACTTGACGAGCCCACTGAAGACCTGGATCCGGTACTGAGGAAAGAGCTTCTTGCTCTTCTGACTAAGATAAATGAAAATGGCACGACAATAATAATGACCTCCCACCTTCTCAGTGACCTAGAAACAGTGTGCGATAAGATAGCGATACTGCATAACGGCTATATCCTTGAAGTGGGGGCACCTATAGAACTCAAGGAAAAGTACTCTAAGACAGAAGAAATTCACATTATCAGCACTCCGGGGAAGTACGAGAGCATGGTAAAAGGCCTTCCAAAAAACCTGGTCTCAAAAATAATCATAAAGAAAGGGAAGAAAGCAATAATCTACACATCAAGTGGCAGCAAGGTTGTGGGGGAGCTGCTTAAGCTAACGCAGTCGCACAAAGAAAAAGTCATCGAGCTTAGCCTTCACAAGCCATCAATGGAAGAGATATTTGAGGCTATAACAAAGAGATAATATGGCGCTTGAAAAAAAGAGAATGGAAAAACAGGAAACCAGGCAGGTTAGTGACTTTGAGATGCTTAAGGAAGCGAAGATTAGGCCCCAGTCTAAGCTGCAGTTCCTCATAAAGCTCTTTGCTATAATAACCAAGGACTATAGGCTTATCTGGAGGTCAACAACATCAATGCTTATATTTATCTTGGGACCGCTTATCATAATGTTCCTGGTCAGTATAGGCTTTAACACCTCCTCCCTTGTCGGATTGAGCGTTTCTGCCTACTCCGAGGAATACTCTGCCATCTCGGAATCTTTGATATCAAACCTTTCTGACAGCCAGTTTAATGTAGTTAAAATGAGTTCTGAGGAAGAGTGCATAGAGGCAGTGAAGTATAGGGATTTCCAGGTGTGCATAATATTCCCAAAGGGGCTTGTTCTTGACAACAGTGCCAACAACAAGCTTGATATCTACGTTGATAATTCGAGGCTGAACATAGCAAACCAGATTACAGAAAAGCTTTCCGCGAAGGTGAGCATACAGGCTGACCAGATTAGTGCGGGCCTGGTAAATAACATGCTTTCCTCACTGGACAACATAAACAGGGAAACAGCCCAGGGGAAGACGCTAGTGGACTCTTTAAAGACCTCCAATAAGCAGGCTACTGTCCAGCTTGATAGCATGGTAGACAATTTTGAAGGGTTTGATTTTGAGTATGGCACCTTAAGCACCAGTGCAATCTATTCAGAAATAGAGAACATCCGGGACAGGTACAACTTGAGTTCAAGCGTGTTCACCACAATGAAGTCAGAGATTTCAGCCATGCAGGAGGCATATTCCAGTACGGCTTCAAAGCTTGACACTGCATCAGAAACAGCCGGTGCGCTAAAGGATGCAGGAAGAAATGTTGCAGGCCTTGTTTCAGGGGAAAAGGATAAGATTGAAACTCTTGATGCGTCCTTCAGCACGATAGAAAGCAATGTGGGGCTGGTGAAGATAACAAACGTCGAGAGCATTGTCTCGCCACTCAGGACCAATATTCACCCTCTAAGCCTGAAAAAGAATTACCTCCTGTTCACTTTCCCTAACCTTCTGGTACTCCTTATCATGGTAGTTGCAATACTTATGAGCTCAAGCACTATGGTGAGGGAGCAGAAATCCCTTGCTTATTTCAGGAACTTTATCTCCCCGACATTTGATGGGCTTTATGTCCTCGGGCAGTTCAT
Source organism: Candidatus Woesearchaeota archaeon (assembly GCA_043818535.1). Taxonomy (GTDB): domain Archaea; phylum Nanobdellota; class Nanobdellia; order SCGC-AAA011-G17; family GW2011-AR17; genus JBDRFS01. Next base: position 4,927 of record JBDRFS010000112.1, on the reverse strand, counting down.
AAGCATATTCAGCGTTATCCTTGTTCAGCTCCTTATGGTACTGGGAATAGCATCCCTATTCCTAAGCGGGATAACCTGGCAGGTGTATCTCATCATAGGGAGCATACTTCTTATTTTCGCAACAGTATTCATATTTCTGGGCATGGGGATAGGCTACCTTTTCTCAACAGAGGAAGGGGTTACAATAGGGGCGATTTCAGTAGCGCTGGTCTCATTGCTGTTTTCAAACGCGATACTGCCAATAGAGGCATTAAGCGGCTTCCTTAGGAAGGCTGTGATGTACAACCCGTTTGTAATAGCCGAGATGATACTCAAGAGGGTAATACTGTTCGATACTAACGTAGCGGCAATAAGGGAATTGGTGCTAATCCTTCTCGCATTTGTGGCAGGGGCCTTCATATTCTGCATAATCGCAAGAGAAGTGTCAAAAAGGGTAAAGCATTAAGTTGTTACTGGATAGTGTAACATTACCAAAAGCTTTATAAAGGGGATGCGTTTTACTCCTAACTAACAAAGAAAAAGGGTGACGGAGGAAAAAAACATGATAGTTCAGGAAAGCTTTTTGAAGAAGTTGAGGTCATCGTTTGACCTTAATATATATGAAGTAAAAATTTGGGTCGCCCTGCTTTCAAGAGGCGTGGCATCTGCTGGAGAGCTTGCAGATATATCAAGCGTACCGAGAAGCAGGTCTTATGATGTTCTTGAAAGCCTTGAGAAGAAAGGCTTTGTTCTCATGAAGCTAGGCAAGCCTATAAAGTACCTTGCTGTAAAGCCTGAAGAGGTAATAAAAAGGGTCAAGACGCATGTCAAAGAGACTGCAACTGAAAGGCTTTCTGACCTTGAAGGCATAAGGTCAACTGACATCTATGGTGAGATAGAATTGCTCTTCAATCAGGGGATCGACAAGATTGACCCGACAGAGCTTAGCGGAGTGCTTAAGGGCAGAAAAGCCATAATCGATCATATCAAAAGCATGATTTCAAATGCACAGAGTTCTGTCACTATGGTAACTACCAGTCAAGGTTTCGCAAGGAAGACAGACGTGCTGAAAAACACGCTAAAGAAGGCTAATGAGCGCGGCATTAAGATAAGGATTGCTGCTCCTATAGACCCTAAGAAGCTTCCACCAGAAGTGAAGAAACTTGCTGACATAAGAAGGCTTTCTGGCCAGAAGGCAAGGTTCATCATAGCAGACGGCAACCAGATGCTTTTCATGGTTTCAAACGACGAGGATGTGCATGAATCATACGACCTGGGCATCTGGGTCAATGCACCATTCTTTGCAAAGGCAATGGACGATATGTTCGGGGTTTCCTGGTCAAAGCTCAAGTAATTTTATTTTTTTTAAAATAATCAACTCTTGCAGCTATTGCTATCTTTGACGCAAGCTTTCTTGCGGCTTTGCCCTTGTTCTCTGATTCTTTAATAGAAAAATGGTTGAATATAATCCCGTGCTTCGGGGCTTTTGAGCCTGTTTTAAGATGAGTGAAAAGGGCCTTCTCTGCGCCTAACAGCTGTATCTTAGACGAGGGCATTGATGATAGCTTTTTAAGGGATCCAGCATTCCTTATTAGCCTTGCAGATATTATTGGCCCTGCTGATTCTAGTAATCTATGTGATATTTTTTTAAGTATACTATTTATTTGTTGTTCATTTTTTTTCATTGAAGATTTAGCAGCTGTTCTTAATTCGTTCTTTTCCGGAATCTGGAGTAGAAACCGTTCTGTTTTGTCATAAAGCTTTATCAGCTCTATTACTTCATGTTCTTCATTAAAAGATTCTTCAAGCCTTTCCTTGGTTAATTTGATGCATTGCTTTCTTATGTCCATAGAAGGATTATAATGCAGGCTGCTTATAAACCTTCACCATCAGATTTATAAATAAAGGAAGATTAAAAGCAATAAGGTGAAACCATGGAAGAAAAGAAAAAATACCTTGAAGGCGAATGCGAAAGCTGCAATGCATACGGTCAGCTCTACGAAATCGAAGGGAAGATGTTATGTGAGCAGTGCAGGGATGAGGCGGGGAAGATATCTGACAAAGAAAGCAAGACCGAGGAATGATGGGAAAGAGGAGCATAGTAGGCAATTACGTTGTAAGGAAACATGGGGTCTATGACTTTCAGACAGCCTACAGCGCTGTAAGCACATGGCTCAACAAGCACGGCTATGACTTCTACGAGAAGAAACATACAGAGAAGGATAGTGCGACAGGCAAGTATATGGAGCTCATATGGGTTGCAGGGAGGGAAGTGAGTGATTATGTCAAGTTCCATATCAAGGTAGAGATATGGATGCGCAATGCAAAGCCTGCTGAGAACGGGAAGATGCACGGCAGGGTAGAGTTCATATTCAATTCAGACATGGAAACAAATGTTGATATCAGGGGCGTAAAGAAGTTCTCCCCTGATGATGAGGGGACTTTCACGCATTTTATTAAGGACTTGTATGAAAAGTACATAGTAAAGGCTAAGATGGAGAAGATGGAAGAGAAGCTCTTCAATGAGACAATGGACTTTGCAGAATCCGTAAGAGTAGTCCTGATATAGAAAAGTTTAAATTCTTTGCTTGGTTTAAGGGTGATATATGCCGCAGAAAGACTTTTTAGGACCCATGGAAAAGATCGAGCAGACTCTTGTATTCGACCAGAAGGACCTAATAAAGATGATGCGGATTTGGTTTAAGGATAAGGGCTACACAATATGGGAAAAGGCCCATACTCAGACTCCTACAAACGATGGCAGGAACAAATTTAGTATGTTCTGGAAAGTGGAAAAAGAGGTTGACCCATATGTCACAATAAATATGGATGTATTCGTGCTTGCAATAACCCAGGATGTCACAGTTGAAGAAGAGGAGAAGAAAGTTACGATGCAAGATGGGAAACTTAGCATAGACGTAGGAGGCTATACCACTAAAGACATTGAGAGTGAATGGGGGATTTCTCCAAAGAATCCATTGACTGGATTTCTCCGGGAGCTTTACGACAAGATACTCAACAGGGACAAGATGGACAGGTTTGAGGCCCAGATTAGGAAGGACAAGGATGATTTCAAGAGGGATCTTAAGACCTACATGAAGATGCACAGGATAGATTAGCTGATGTGCTTAATTAGCAGCCAAAAGTTTTTATACCTTCTATAACACTCAAATCCCATGAGCAAAAGCTACTGGCAGGCATCTGCAACATTGGTTGGCATGATAATAGGGGCAGGTATTCTTGGGATTCCTTATGTGGTTGCGAAGTCTGGCTACCTTCTCGGAGCTCTTAACATAATAATCCTTGGAATTGCAATACTTTTCATAAACCTCTATACAGGAGAGATTAGCCTAAGGACAAGAGGTATCCACCAGGTCACAGGCTATGCCAGTCTCTACCTTGGAAAGTGGGGCAAGCTGCTTATGCTCATATCCATTATCACAGTTGGCATAAGCGCCCTGGCAGCATACCTCATAGGAATAAGCAAGGCGCTCAACGCGGTCTTCGGAGTCCGGGAAATATTCTTTGTGCTTGCGGCTTTCATTGTGCTGGGGCTCCTCATATATCGCGGCCTTAAAATAATACAGGAATGGGAGCTTGCCTTAGGGATAGTTATGCTGCTTGTGATAGTAGTCATAGCCTTACTTTCTCTTAATAAGATAGACGCATCAAACCTCTCTTCATTCAACTTTCCTTTGATTCTGGCCCCCTACGGGGTGGTGTTCTTCGCCTTTCTGGGATACGCAGCTGTGCCTGAGCTTAAGGAAATCCTGAGAAAGGAGAGGAAGAGGGTGAAGTCTGCGATAATTGTAGGTTCAATCATCCCTATTTTCATCTACTTGTTGTTTGTAGCAGTTGTGGTTTCTGTTACAGGCACTTCCACATCAGATGTTGCAAGTCTCGGGCTAGGAGAGGCAATAGGCCTGCACATGATTGTCTTGGGCAACTTGCTTGCTGTGTTCACCATGTCTACAAGTTTCCTTGCTGTTGGGCTGGCTGTTAAGTGGGTGTTCCAGTACGACTATGGGATGAACGAAAAACTCTCCGTGGCATTGACATGCATACTTCCACTGGCTATAGTGCTTGGTGGGATAACAAACTTCATCCAGGCAATAGAGATAGGGGGCTCGGTAGGGGGGGGCGTTGGCGGAATACTTCTAGTGCTGATATTTCACCGTGCAAAGAAATTAGGCGAAAGAAAGCCTGAATTTTCCCTGAATGTTCATTGGATTTTCAGTGCTCTTCTTGTTGCAATATTTGTTGGCGGGATTCTGTATACCCTACTCACCCTTGTCCGATAACTCTTATGGAATTACAAAGAACTTCTGGCAAGTACATACCACCGCTTCCCCTGACAACATGCTTCTGGCTCTTGCCAATACCATCAGACATCCAAAGATGGGCATCTATGCAAAAAATGCGGCTGCTGACTTATTTCCGGCTTAGGGTGACTGTCAACTTAGGTCTTGATGAAGCATAAAAGTTAGCAGTCTGCACTTGTGGGCCTGTAAGTGTGGAATTTCTTTTTGGCCTTTATCTGCTGATATGGCTAGCGAGGATTAAAGGCTTAGGACTTTCCAGGTTGAGTATCAAGACGAAACTTGCAGACATGACCCGAGGATACTTTTAAATAGTTACAAAACTTTAGTCCCTATATGAAAAAGCTAACAGCAGAACATCTAATTGAAATGCATGATTTTGTTATAGATGAAACTGGGGGGGCATTCGGGATTAAGGAGCAGAAAGGATTTGGATAGTTTGATAAGCCAGATAGAGTACCCACAGAATAAGGATAAATTGGGAAGCATTATCAGTTTAGGCCGAAGACGCCGCTGCTTTACAGGCTGTCTGATAATTATGAAAAATGAGGGTTGCAACTAAAGAATGGAATTTTTTTCGAATTGTGTGTTTTTTGCATAGGTTTAATAAACGTTTTCTCCATTGCAGC
>JBDRFS010000111.1:0-6023 GCA_043818535.1 Candidatus Woesearchaeota archaeon | reverse complement strand
TGCCAAGCCTCATCTTGGTGCCCAACAGCGAAATGCTCCCCCAATAAAAGCCAAAAAGAACTTCCACGCAGGCAAATCCAACAGCGCAGACTGCCAACTTTTATCAAGACTGAAGTTAACATCCAAGCCACCAAAAACTTTATATACTAAATATGTTTACCTTCTGTATACACAAGCCATATACACAATGGAAGACATATACGGGACCACAATCGTCTGCGACAAATGCAAGAAGCCAACAACAAAGAGCTACGTCATGAAAAACGGCTTCAAGGTAAGGACATGGTACTGCAACAGCTGCAGGAAGCAGTGGTACCACCCGGGAGACATGGCTGCCTACAACAACTTCAGGGAGCTGAAGCAGAGGGACTTCCAGGTAAAATTGCGCCAAGTGGGCAACAGCTGGGCAGTCTCAATACCGAAAGAGATAATAAGGTTTGAAGACATTACACAGACGAAAGTGGTAAAGATGGCAATGGACCAGCCTGGGAAATTAACTTTATTCTTCAGGAAGGTAAAATACTCGAGAGGTTAAAAATGAAAGAAATGAGACTAAAGGTAATGGAAGCCTTGCAGGAAGAGGCCTACAAAGGCATAGTAAGAATAGACTCTGAAACAATGAGGGCGATAGGAGTCAGGCCAGGGGAGATTGTTGAGATTGAAGGCGCAAGAAAGACCGTTGGGATAATAGAGAGGGCTTATCCTACAGATGTCGGCCAGGCAGTGATAAGGATGGACGGGATAATGAGGAGGAATGCCAAGACCGGGATAGGCGAGATAATCAAGGTCAGGAAAGCTGAAGTCAAGGAAGCCAAGCAGGTGACTATTGCTCCTGCCCAGCAGGGCATAAGGGTGCAAGGCGACCCTAACATGCTCAAGCGCGCGCTTCTCGGCAGGGCTGTGGTAAAGGGAGACATAATATCTTTGGGCGGGACAAAGAGAAGGAGGCACATAATGTCCGATTCTCCAATGTTTGATGACATATTCAGCATGATGGGAAACGAGTTCTTTGGCCATTTTTCACTTGGCGGGATAAAGTTCATAGTTGCTGACGCTTCTCCGAAGCAGCCTGTGATAATAACAGATGCGACAAAGATAGTCCTTAGCTCTAAGGCAGTAGAGGTCACTGAAGAAAGGAGGGTGCCTGAAGTTACGTATGAAGACATTGGCGGGCTAAGCGAGGAAATAAAGAAGGTAAGGGAGCTGGTTGAGCTTCCGATGAAGCATCCGGAGCTTTTTGAAAGGCTTGGGATAGACCCTCCAAAAGGAGTGTTGCTGCATGGGCCGCCAGGATGTGGAAAGACTTTGCTGGCTAAAGCAGTGGCTAACGAGACTGATGCCAAGTTCATCCTGATAAACGGGCCAGAGATTGTTTCAAAGTTTGTTGGCGAAGCAGAGCAGAAGGTTAGGGGTATCTTTGAGGATGCTGAGAAAGGCGCTCCAGCCATAATCTTTATAGACGAGATAGACGCAATCGCTTCGAAAAGGGAAGAGTCCCATGGAGAAGTTGAAAAGAGGATTGTGGCACAGCTTCTTGCTTCAATGGATGGCATGAAAGGCAGGGGGAAAGTTATTGTGATGGCTGCAACGAACAGGCCTAATGCCTTGGACCCTGCGTTAAGGAGGCCTGGGAGGTTCGACCGGGAGATAGACATAGGCATACCAAAGAAGGAAGGAAGGCTGCAGGTATTGCAGATCCACACAAGGAACATGCCATTGACAAAAGACGTGGACAGGGAGAAGCTCGCCAGCATTACACATGGCTTTGTGGGTGCTGACCTGGAAGCCTTGTGCAAGGAAGCTGCAATGAATGTCCTGAGAAGGCTCCTCCCGGACATAATGATAAAGAAGGACATGGAGATTCCAGAAGAGGTTATAGAGAAGCTCCAGATAACAATGGACGATTTCATGGAAGGCATGAAGCTTGTCACGCCTTCAGCACTAAGAGAAGTTCTTGTTGAAGTGCCTAATGTCAAGTGGACTGACATTGGCGGCTTAGAAGAGTTAAAGCAGGAGCTCATGGAAGCTGTTGAATGGCCATTGAAGTATGAGGATGCATTCAAGAGGCTTGGCGTGAGACCGCCAAAAGGCGTGATGATGTACGGTCCGCCAGGCTGTGGCAAGACATTGTTGGCAAAAGCAGTTGCAAATGAGTCGGAGGCAAACTTCATACTGGTAAAAGGGCCTGAGCTCATAAGTAAGTGGGTGGGCGAGTCGGAAAAGGGAATCCGCGAGATTTTCAAGAAGGCCAGGCAAAGCGCCCCGACAATAATCTTCTTTGACGAGATAGACGCTATTGCCTCAAGAAGGGGGAGGGGCACTGACAATAATGTCACTGAGAGGGTTGTAAACCAGCTGCTCACAGAGATTGACGGCCTGGAAGAGCTTACAGGGGTTGTAGTAATCGGTGCAACTAACAGGCCTGACATTATTGACCCGGGGCTGTTGCGTCCTGGAAGGTTTGACAGGATAATAATGACTCCTGTGCCGGATGCAGGGTCAAGGCTTGAGATTTTCAAGATACACACAAAGGGCATGCCTCTTGCGAAGGATGTTAACTTGCAGAAGATGGTTGAGAAGACAGACAACTATGTTGGGGCAGACATTGAGGCTGTTTGCAGGGAGGCGGCAATGCTTGCGCTAAGGATTGACTTAAATACCAAAGAGGTAAAGATGAAGTTCTTTTTGGACGCCCTGGGCAAGGTCAAGAGCTCAATCCTCAATGAGGACATCCTGAAGTACAAGGAGATTGAGGAAGGCTACATAAGGACTGCAAGGGGCGCAGCGATAAGGAATGCCGAGAAGGGAGTCAACTATTTCGGCTAATTTTTTTTCTTATATTATTTTTGCCTTCTTTAAAACAGTTTGAACAGTATATTTACAAGACTTTATTTTCTTTAAAGCCTTTTTAGCTTCTTCTTTTGTAAGGAATCCTACAGTGACCTCCCTTGCCAGGCGTGTTGTGTCAGGATGAAAGCCAAGGTTTTTGTATAATTGCTTTTCAGCAGCATGTGCCAAGAGGCAGGATGACGCATTGGACTGGACACAGCCATAATAATTCCAACTAATCTTTTTGAGTACATTTTTAGTATCTTTTAATGTCATCTGGCTTAGAAAGGGGTAATGTACAATATGGACAGCAGGCTTATTTGTGAACGGTTTTAGTTTTCGCAATGCAGATACAACAAAATTCTTTTTTGAGGTAGCTTGCTTTAATGAGGCCCATTCGTTAATCCCCAAAGCAACAACTTTTACCTTGTGCTTTAAGGCTTCAAAATAATACGCGTGGATTAAAAGCTCTCTGCACACCCAACATGGCCTCACAACTCCACGGTAATCTTTACGGCCTGATACATAATCTTTGACAAATCCTTCTTTCTTATCCCTCCTGTAGAGGCCTGCCATTTGCTTGAACCTTTTTGAAATTCTTTGAGTAGCGTACTTCCTTACATCTATTATTTCATAATCTACTTTGCATCTTTTGGCTATGCTTTTTGCTCTTCGGAATATATAATTGGGAATATAACCTGTATCAAAAGTAAATGCAAGGGGATTAAAACCTTCTTCTTTAATCCTGTAAAGCATGGCAGAGCTGTCTTTCCCGCCAGATATGCCTACCATTATGCCATATTCCCCCTTTCCAATGAAAGACTTGAAGAACTTCCTTTCTTTGGCTAATGTTTTCTTATCAAAATTTTTGGCATAAGCTTCACAGATGCTGCAATAGCCTTCTTTGTTAAACCGGATAAATTGGTTCTTGCTGTTGTTGATGCATTTGCGGCATTCAAGCATCTTTGCCCCAGGGGAAATAGACAGCCATCCCTTTCCTTGCGCAATAGTCCGCCTTATCTAAGTCTGGAGAAAATAAGCACAAACTTCTTACTTCTTTTGCGCCAAGGCCTTTAAGGCAAGATTTAGCCACCCTTATGCTTGAGCCCGAGCCTATCTGGTCATCCACCAGGAGCACTCTTCTCTTGTAAACCATATCTTTTTCAGGCATCTCACTCACCTTGGCTTCTTGCGTTACCTGTATTGCAGAAAGCGCCACGCTTCTGCTATTCTCTGAGTAATGCACAGTCCTCATATAACTTACATCATTTACTGCAAGAAGCTGCGCAACATAATTAGCTATGAATGCCCCACCACTCTTTATCCCTACGATAGCCCTTGGATTGTACTTGGAAATCTTTACAACCTCGCACGCTTCCTCTATAAGGCTTTCAACATCCTCCCATTTGTGCTTATGCGTGGTAATTCCAGTAAGTTCAGAAGGCACAAGCTTTAATGCTGTCCTGAGCAGGGCATCCAGGGTTCTCTCTGCTGGATTGATCCTTGACCTGTCCCTTTTCTTGTCAAATAAATCTTGTAATTCCTGATTAAACCAAAAGGGCATTTTCATAGGTTTCATGCTACAAGGGATATTACGATATTAAATAAAGTTTTTGCTTTTCCTTAAGAAGCCAGCACTAACTGAAGCTCTCAAAATCACCTTTTCAACAATTTTTTTAATCCTGAGATCTTCTGGCTTAATAACATTAGACACACTGTTATCAGTTCAGGCCTTCCATAGCCGAGCTGAAGCAGCAGCCTCTTCGGCCTAAACTTCTAAAAATATCACAAATCAGATATATCCAGTGTTTCTAGCTTGGAATGGACAAGACTTTTATCCGCAACAAACAAGATTTTCCTTTTTGCATCAATTTTTTCCAGGTTTTTCTCTGCTTTAGCAATATCTTCTTTGCTTACTTTTCTCTTCCACTTAATTTCAATGGCCATTTCAGGCTTCTTAAATTTCAGCAAATAGGCATCAATATCATAATCCTTTGTTTCTACAATAGTTTCAATAAAACCATACTTTATGGCAAAAAGCTCCCTTATATTATCTTCCACAATTTTAGGCATAACTTCATCTATAATTCTTATTATTTCCTTTTCTGTAACTTCCCTTTCTGAAACATTATACTTTTCATCTGCATAATAGAATAAACTTACCAAAGGCGAAATATGCTTGTAAATGAATTTCTTTCTGTTATAAACTTGAATTCTTTTTATTATGCCAAATTCAATAAGGTTTTTCAAATACTGCTGGACGATACTTGCATCGTTATTAATTATAAGCTTTTTTGAAAACAAATAATTTGCTATTTCTGTTGAAACTGTTTTGCCTACTGCAATTGCACGTAAAATCCCTTCATAAACAGCAGAAAGTGTTTTCTCTTCTTCAAGGAAGATTTCTCCCACTAAAGCTGGAACTGTTTTTATGCTGCCTAAAATAACTTCTGAAAAGGTATTTCTTGCCTTCTGATTCTTGTCAAAGGACATTACTGTTATAGGCTCCCTAAGCAGGATTGCATTTTCTAGCAGCTCTTTTTTTGACAAATCTAATTTTAATTTATTGAGCGCTTTTAAAGTATCATCAAGGCTTATGATTTTTAGAGGCATTTCAGCAAATAATCCCAGAATTGGAGATCTCTTGCCGAGCAGTTGTTTGGATAAAAAAAGTGTAGAAGAAATAACAATCAATTTTCCGTTCCTTTCAAGAGAATGAATTATATCTAAAAAATCATCCCCAAGCCTATGGAACTCATCCACTACAATGATCTTGTCATTTTTTAACTGCCTCTTAAGAATGTTCAGAAAGGTTTCGTAGCCCAAAAGGCCTTCTTTTTCAGATAAGATAGCTTTGTCTCTCTTTATAAAAAAATATTCATCCCAATTGATAAAATTCTTAGCCAGAAAACTTTTTCCAGTTTTCCTTCTGCCAAAAAGGAATATCCAGTTGCGCTGTAATTTAAGTTTTTTCGTTTCTTTTCTTTCTATAATCATGGTTTGTATAATGGTCATTATAGTATAAAAGGCTTCCGGTTATAGGAGCTTCTGTTTAGAAGCCAGCATTAACGCTGTTGTAACTGAAGATTGCAATGCTTTCTGCTCAGGCAAAAGCAGCAGGGCAGGCTGCTATTTCAAGTCCTCTGCCCATTTGCAGAATCCGCACTTCTTTGAAGACTTTGGCATCTTGCCTT
>JBDRFS010000110.1:0-8927 GCA_043818535.1 Candidatus Woesearchaeota archaeon | reverse complement strand
TTGTGCAAAAACAGATACTCTTCAGCCGTAAAAAGCCTTGGGTTTTTTCTCATTTGGTGACACCTCCGCATTGTGCCACCTCTTTTTTTACTCTTTTTAAGAAGTAACTACTATATAAACCTTTTGCTGATTTTTTGGATAGTTTCTTTCCTCTGTTTTTATCGCCCTGTAAAGCAAAAGCTTTATAAACAACCTCTTGGTTTTCAAATGCCAATTGTAACTAATAAGTAATAATATTGGAGGTAAATGAAAAATGAATATAACAAGGAGAGACTTTTTTGAGTCTATAGGTCTTGACTCAAAGCAGGTATTTGAGAGAGTTTATGGTCGGTTTGATGAAAACAGCTACCAGAAGTTCCTTGACGGGAATATTGCAGATACAATCCAAATGTTTGGCCGGGAGATCAGGGACAAGTGCCTTGCTGACTCTGAGAATGATATGCCTTACTGGTTCAGGATTGGAGCGGATGCTACACTGGTCAATTACAGGCATGCACTGCCAGTAGACCCTTCTGTGAGAGAGAGAAGCCTTAGCAGCATCATTCAGCAGTATGTTATGGACTTTAATGTTGAGGCTTTTGGAGAGGAGTATGATATGAGTGAGAAGGAGAAAGAAGTAATCCGTACCAAGCACAGCGGTATTCAGGCAAAGCTGAGCGAGTTTTTTACAAAGGGCACTCCCAAGCTTTTTTTTGCGATCCCTTATGGCGGACCTGAACAAGTTAGCCTTAACACGCCTGTCTCTGCCTGTCTTAGCTATAGCATAGGCGTGCTTCAGGAAGACAGCGGCATTGTCTTTGATGAAGAGGGAAACATGCTTTTTTATGAGCACAATATCATAGACATCGTTGTTATGGAAGACAACAAGGGCGGCACTATTGTTGAGCCTGTTGGAGTTCCAGAAGGCATGACTCATGACATGATGGTGCTGTTCTACAAGGGACTGAAGAAGAAGCTGGTATAAAACATGCCCACACCGCTTTATTGGGGTTCAGGGGGCAATAGCAAGCCTTCGGTAAAAGGCAAGGAGGATAAAATGCGAGACAGTTTTGAGCCCAAGCTGATTAGTTTTTTTGACGGAGTGGTAGCTGTTGCTGGCGGCTACTTCTACAAAGCAGATAGCAGCCTGGAGTCAAATGACTATGCTTCTGTTGCAGGAGTAAAGCTTCCAATGTCCAGGCTTGAGGATGTTGCTGTAATAGAGCAGCTTGACTTTGAGGATAATGAGGGCAAGATATCTACAATAATGAACGACATAATTGGCGATGATTCTGCATTGGGGGAGAGTGCTGTCAGGGATGTCAGGGCAGAGGTTGAGCTTTTGGAGTTCCTTGTGCTTGATGTCTTCAAGTATTTTGTTGCTACTGGCGTGTCTTCAATGTTTTACAAGAAGCCTGTGGCCAAGGCAAAGCCCGTGCATCAAGAGCATGAGGTAATGGAGGTAGAAGAAGTAGAGGTTCCACAAAAAGAAAGGAAGCCTGTCAAGTCTTCAGCGTCTTTAATGAAGCTTATGGGCTACAAGGCCGTAAAGGCAAAGGCTGTGGAAAGGAAAGTCGTAAAACAGAGAAAAAAGTCAATCTTTGAGTCTGTAATTGATAACATGATCATAATAGAGGGTGTTGTTTATGGCCTTGGCAGCTGTAATGATGGTGAGGCTGAGATAAGGCTTGGCGGCAGGAGCTACAAGCCTGTGGCCAAGTGCATGGTTGATTCGCTGTTTTCAGATTACCGGAATGCTGTCATGGGGAAGATAAGGAATGATGCCCTTGACAATCACCCTAAGCTTATGGAATACAGGAAGAACAGGAATAATCTCTCTTCAGAGATAGAACGGGAGATATACCGGAATGCTGGCATTCGTGTGGTTGCTAAAGGGAAGAAGTCCTGCTATGTTTGCCTGGACTTCCCTGACTTTGTGAATATTGGGGAGGATGGCGGGCTGTTCCATTTCCCGGGCAATAAGGTGGGGGTTGGGGTAACGCATTACGGCTGGAATGATGATGGGAATGTGCAGTGGGAGATAGGATATCCTGTTGTTGTTTCCAAGAATGGGAAGTATGGTGATGGGAAGGAGAAGTATTTCAAGAGCCCTTTCCTGAGCGGGATTAAGGACTACAACAAGATATGCCTTGGCAACTTTAGCAAGAGCTATTCCAGCTATGAGGAGAAGGTTGCAGGATTCCTCAATGTTGCAAAGACAACGGTTATGAAAGGCTATATCATGGAGGGAGGCATAGGCCCCCATAACAGGCTTAACCGGAGCAACTTCTCTGACTATGAGATTTCAAAGAAGGAGCTTAAGGAGCTTGGAAAGCAGGTTTTGAACAGGTAATGAAAGATGCTAAACAATAAGGATGTGGAAGAATGCCGACAGTAGAAGAATGGGCCATGATTGGGCTGGGTGGAGTACTGGCAGGGACTATTGGCTTCGGCATTTATCAGGGGGTTTCCAGCAATAGGAGGGCAGCAAGGATTGTTTATTCTGTCATGGAGGAGAACAAGAACCTTCTGAACCTGCAAAGCGGCATTGAGGAGATTGCTAAATACTATGCTGTGAAGGCTGATGATGGCAAGGACGAGGAAAAGCTTTTTTCTGTGACAAACAGGACTGTGCAGCTTTACACCGAGCTTAATGATAAGGGGGCAGTCCTTCCTTCGCTTGAGGGTGTGTCCAGGATAATTGAAGAGTTGGATGATGCTTCTGAGAATGATGAGACCCTTGAGTCTTTGGGCAAGGCAACAGACATTGTTGTTGGGCAGCTGGGCAAGTATGAAATAAAGGCCCTGATTAGCCTTATTGGAAATCTTGATGACTTTTATGATGCTGATGAAGATACTGCTATAGATTTTGCCTATGCTGTTAAGGCTACTGCTGTTGCGTGCAAGGAGGCAGAGTGCGATATTAAGGATATGGGGAATAGCCTTGATAAGCTGGAGGATTCCCCGTATGCCATTAAGTTCCATGACCTGAAACTTTACGACTCTTTGGTGGAAGAGGATGGTGATTGGAAGGATGATGTTCCTGTAAGCTACCATGATGACTTATTGCCTGTTTTAATACCTTCGTTTAAGAAGGGGCTTCTTGAAGCTGAAAAGCAGCCTGTGATGGAAGAGGTTGTGGCTGAAGAAAGCTATGCTCCTATTGCCTTGCAGCAGTATGTTGAGAATGCTGCCTATTATATAGGTAAGAAAGTGGAGATATCGGCGTATCCTGTCTCGCAGTCAATGTTGGATAGCCTGGGCTCTTACGCTTTGAAGATAAGTGATGATAATTATTCTCTTGACTGCCTGGATCACGGGCTGAGTGACAATAACCTTCTGCTCCATAATGACATTGAGCAGGTCATTTTCAATAACAGGGAAACTGTTGACGTGAAAAAGGTTACTGTTTTCGGAATTATTAAAGGGGAAGACCTTGAGCTGGATGCTGTTGAGGTTGATGGCAAAAGGAGGGGGTTGTGATGGGACTCGGAGAAAAGCTAATGACGGGTGTTGTAATTGCAGTTTTGGCTGGAGGGCTTGGGACTGGCCTTTATTATATGTTTGGACGGGCTAATAGAGTAAATAGAGCAAAAGTTGCAAGGCAAATTATTTTAGAAAATGACCAGAGATTTGATGTGATAAACCAAGGAATTGCGGAGTTAGCTTTGACCTATACTTCTAATGCAGAAGATGGTGATAATCAGAATAATCTCAATTCAGCAACATTGGAAACAGCAAGCCTTTACTTGGAACTTAAGGAAAAAGGCCTGAGGGCTTCGCTTAAATCTTTTGAAGGCATAATTGAGAGTCTTGCAGAAGCATCTGAGAAGGATGAGACATTAAATTCACTTTCAAAGGCAACAAATATGGTTGCTGAGCATTCCCTCGATTATACTCCTGCCCAGCTTTCTGTCTTTATAGATACACTGGACAAGTTTTACAACAGTGAAAATGATGGGGCTGTGGACTTTGCCAGTGCTACTGTTGAAACTATTGATAACTGCAAGGAACTTGGCTGTGACTTGGACAAGATTAAGTTCAAGCTTGATGATATTATTAAGAATAGTCAAGATTACGCTAGCTACGATTTCCCTGGGGTCGATTCGATAATTCAGGTTAGTCCTGGTCGCGGTCAGGCTGTATGGCATATAAGGGATAACCTTTCTGTTTCATCCTATTCAGAACTCTTTCCACGTATTGCTGCCTTGGTTGAAAAGCAGCCAGAAGAGACAGCTGAAGCAACCCAGGCTTCTAATCTTGAAGATACAGTTGAACTAACTCCTGAAAAGCAGCCTGTGATGGAAGAGGTTGTGGCTGAAGAAAGCTATGCTCCTATTGCCTTGCAGCAGTATGTTGAGAATGCTGCCTATTATATAGGTAAGAAAGTGGAGATATCGGCGTATCCTGTCTCGCAGTCAATGCTGGATAGTACAGGCTCTTACGCTTTGAAGATAAGTGATGATAATTATTCTCTTGACTGCCTGGATCACGGGCTGAGTGACAATAACCTTCTGCTCCATAATGACATTGAGCAGGTCATTTTCAATAACAGGGAAACTGTTGACGTGAGGAAGGTTACTGTTTTCGGAATTGTTAATGAGGAAGGGCTTGAGCTGGATGCTGTTGAGGTTGATGGCAAAAGGAGGGGGTTGTGATGGGACTCGGAGAAAAGCTAATGACGGGTGTTGTAATTGCAGTTTTGGCTGGAGGGCTTGGGACTGGTGTTTATTATATGGTTAAAGATATGGTCTGTATAGTTAGAGCAAATCAGGCAAGCTACACTATTTTGGATAATGATGTTAGGTTTGATGGGATGGGAAGAGCCCTTAAGCAATTAGCTTCTTCTTATGTTTCTAAGGTGGAAGATGGGGATAATCAGGATAATCTCAATTCAGCAACTATGGAAACAGCAACACTTTACCTGGAACTCAAGGATAAGGGCCTAAGGGCTCCGCTTACATCTTTTGAAAGCATAATTGAAAGCCTTGCGGAAGCATCTGAGAAGGATGAGACATTAAATTCACTTTCAAGCGCAACTAATATGGTTGTCAGGCATTCCCTTGATTATACTCCTGCCCAGCTTTCTGCTTTTATAGGCACGTTGGATAAGTTTTACAACAGTGAAAATGATGATGCTGTGGGCTTTGCAAAGGCGACTGTTGAGACTATTGATGGATGCAAGGAAATTGGCTGTGACTTGGATGGGATACGGTTCAAGCTTGAGGACATTATTAAGAATAGTAAAGATTACGCTAGCTACGATTTCTCTGGGGGCGATTCGATAATTAAGGTGAGTCCTGACCGCGGTCAGGCTGTATGGCATATAAGGGATAACCTTTCTGTTTCATCCTATTCAGAGCTCTTTCCAAATATTACCGCTTTAGTTGAAAAGCTTCCAGAAGAGACAGCTGAGGCAGCCCAGGCTTCCAATCTTGAAGATACAGTGGAATTAACTCCTGAAAAGCAGCCTGTATTAGAAGAGGTTGCTGCTGAGGAAAGCTATGAGCCTATTGCCTTGCAGCAGTATGCTGAGAATGCTGCTTATTATAATAATAAGAAAGTGGAGATATCAGCGTATCCTGTTTCACAGTCAATGCTGGATTCTACTGACTCTTATGCTCTCACCATAATGGATGACAGCGGAATGATTGACTGCATTGACAACGGCCTTACAAATGAGAACCTCAAGCTCTTTAACGCAGTGCAGTACGTCATTGATTCTAACAGGGAAACTGTTGACGTGAAGAAGGTTACTGTTTTTGGAAAGATTACTGGAGAAGAGCTTGAGCTGGATGCAGTGGAAGCTAATGGCAAAAGGAGGGAGCTGCGATGATAAGTGATGAGGGGAAAGGTTTGGGAATGGCCGTAAGCCTGTTTGTAGGCTTAGGCTTGATAACAATGGGTGGGGTAACAGCCAAGTTCAATTACGACAAGCACATAGGCACCCCCAAGAACGTCACAGAACGGGCCATGGATTCTTATCCTGAGGCAAAAGCCTATGAGGATGACGTAAGGAAGATTGCCAGGGAGTATGCAACATGCAAGGGCGGATTGCTTGCTGACCCTGTACAGCCGGAGCTGGTGTATTTTTCCACTAAAAGGACTCTTTCTGACTATTATATGCTAAGAGACGAAGGAGTTAACATTTACCTTGAAGATGTGGCAGGCATTATGAAGGCGCTGAACAAGGCTTCCAAGAAGGACTCTGATGCAAAGAAGCTGAACTCGGCTGTTTCAGAAGTGCTTAGCCATTCGAAAAAATACTCTCCTAAAGGTCTTGAGTCTTTCATAACAAAACTGGACTTTTTCTACAATGATGGTGATGATACTGTACAGGATTTTGACCTCGCAGTTGAGTATGCTGCTGAAGCCTGCCAGGAACGTGGCTGCAGGCTGCATGATGTTGGGATTAAATTGGATTTAGTAAGATTTTTTGGGAGTTCCGATGCCCTTGAAGAGAACTTGTCAGTCAAGTCATTCCCTAACCACTTTGACAAGCTTTACCCTAGGGAAGCTGTTCCTGAATTGCCTGGAACGCCTCAACCTGCACCTGTGGAAGCTGAGCAGGTGGAGCTTGAATCAGGGCAACCGGAAGCCGGGCAAGTGGAAGCCGAGCAAGTACCTTTGGAAGTCCCAAAAGTGAAAGAAGTGGAATTCCCCCCAATAGCCATAGCGCAGTTCCTTGAGAATCCGAAGGCTTATTTTTCAAAGAAGGTAGAGATTTCAGCTTATCCAGCCCTCCAGACATTGTCTGAAGATAGCGGCAGATATGTGCTAACTCTGGATGATGACACTGATTTCATCCACTGCTATGACACAGGAGGGATTGACCTAGACAACCACCTTGTTTTCCATGACATAGAGATGATTATCAGGCATAATGAGAAGAGCGTGGACAGGAAAAAGGTTATGGTTCAGGGAACGTTATGGGATAACGCCCTTTCCTTGTCTTACATAGAGGTTAACGGAATAAGGAGGGAGTTCTGATGGCCGAGAAGACAGTTCATGATGAAAAGATAAAGAAGCAGGCCCTGCAGCTGAAAAAGCTGTTGGGATCTCCAAAGAAGCAGAACCTGGGAAATGTGGAGAATTGGAAAAACATTCCTGTAAACTACATAGTGACAGCCAGCACATTAGGCATAGAGCTTGATGATTATGCGATAAAGAGGCTCAACAATGCAGAAGACAAGGACAAGGCGTTCCAGTCCATGATGATTGTCCACTATTTCAGCAGTGATGCAGAGGAAAAGGGCAACAGGGAGCTTGCAGGCAACTTGAGGAAGATGGTTTCAGATGAAAATATAAGCACAGAGGAGCTTGGGATTTATGCAACTAAGGCCATGGAAAGCAGTTTCAGCAAGAGGAAGCTTAAGCAGAGGCTTTCAGGCATTGAGAAGAAGATTAAGGAAGGAGGGTTTGAGGAAAACGTGATGGATGTGGTGCTGTTTCCTACAGACAGGGAAAAGGCTTATGTGCATCTCAGCAATGTCCCTGAAAGCCTTGACAATCTTATTGTTAATATTTACAGCAAGGATAAGATGGCTAATGATTTAGCTGATGATACATTAAAGGTTGCCGAGCAGGAGATTAAGAGCAAGCTTGGCGTGGAGATAGAAGGCCTTGAGCTAAAGAAAAAGTCAAGCAAGAAGTGGTCTTATATCTGGGGAGGCGCTGCACTGGCTGCCATAGCATTTACGCTGGAGAGCAAGATATTCCATGTTGGCGGAGCGCTTTCTGTAATCTTTTCGAGCCTGGCAATAGGCTATGGGACTTCATGGCGTGACAAGAGCAAGGAGCTTAAAGGGCTTATTGGCAGGGAGGATGGCTTGAAGGGCAAGTTTTCTGTTGCCAGGATAAATTGGGTACATGACAAGGATTTAGAGAATGCGTACAATCATGCATATGGGCAGAAGCCTCTTCCCAAGAAGGAGATTGACAATGATGCAGTAAGAAAAGCCATGCTCAATTGGGTTACCGGAGGTTGGGCCAATAATTTTACTAAGATTTACTCCTACCAGACTGAATATGACTTAGATGCCAAAATTAAGAAGCAGGATTTGGAAAACTCGCATTATATAACAATGAAAGGAGACAAAGATGGAAACGACTAAGACAAAAAAGGATAACAAGAATGCATTCCAACTAAAGAAACTCCTAGGAAGGAAAGAAAACCAAGACCTTGGAGACAAGAGCAGATGGGAGAACATTCCTGTCAACTACATAGTCACTGCTAATACTTTAGGAATAGAGCTTAATGATTACATGGTTAAGAGGCTCAATGAGGCTAAAGACAAGGAGCTGGCTTTCAACTCAATCTATGTTGCCAACTACTTTAGTGAGAAGGCTAGGAAGCTTAAGAAGCACGAGCTTGCAAAGAAATTGGACGCAATGGTTGTGGATGAGAGCATTGAGCCGGAAGACATTGCCTTCTATGCAATTGAAGCTGTTAAGGGAGAGCTTCCAAAAGACAGGCAGCTGGAAAAGATTGCGAAGTCCTACATGGCTGCAAGGGAAAACTCAAAGAAGCCAATTGACAGCAAGACGAACACTCTTGACATAGTGCTGATGCCAATGGATAATGATGGCTATTGCGATGTTTACTTGGATTACAAGTTAAAGAGCAGAAAGGAAAAATCGCTTGAAGAGATTACAATAAACGTTTATGGGATGGGGGAGAGGGATGAGGACACTTTAAAGAATCTTCTTAATATTGCCAGTGAAAAGCTCCATAAGTCAGCCGGCAAGGGATCCTTGTTTGAAGGTCTGGATGGGGGGGATAGTTTTGGAATGGTGCTTCTCCTTAATGTAATGTTATGTGGGGTGTGTTGCGGCGCTGGCGTAGGCATAGGATATTTCTTTGGGGATGCAAAGATAGGACTACCAATCGGTGCTGGCTTGGGCATTGCTGCAGCAGAGTCATTTCTCATCGGCGGGACAATATACCA
>JBDRFS010000109.1:0-13683 GCA_043818535.1 Candidatus Woesearchaeota archaeon | reverse complement strand
GCGAAAAAATGGTTGCTCTTGCAATTAAATGCGAATATAAGGATGATGATACTGCTTGTAGTGAATTAGAATCTATGAAGCCTACTCAAGGGGATGGCTTTGCAAAAAGTTTCATCCCTGATTTCTTAATGGATCTATTTAGCAAAAAACAGGATATGATTGAATATAACTCAGAGCCTTCAGATGGTGTTCCTGAAGAATGCTGGAATGAAAATGATAAGCCGGAATGTGAGCAGTATAAATATTTGAAAGAAACCCGTCTTGATTGGGATGCATATGGGAATTTTATAGGCACAAATCGGGCAAGGGGCCTTCAAGAGTCAGTTCCGACAATGCAAGAATCAATTCCTCAATGCTATGATGAAAATGATAATTTCCTAGAAGAAAAATGTGGCAAAATCACTGTAGTTAGAAATGAGCAGGGATTAGTCAATTATCTGATTGAGAAAGAAATGGAAAATATTATTGATAAGTTAGAAAATAAGTCTGAACAAAATACAATTGATATTAATGGGACTGGGGGTCGAACTATAATTGATGGGATTAAAGAAGAGATTGATGGGATTGAAGGACAGATAGTAGAAAGAACTTTTGCACCCGGAACTGAAGGAACTGGGGATGGAGTAAAAGATATTAAAACTGTTGTTGTAGAAGAAGGAAAAGACGTTTCCGGAGATGATGGTTTAACTCCTGAAGTTAAAATAGATGTTGCCGGAGGGGGGAATAATGTTGTTGAGGGTGGAGGGAATAATGTTGTTGAGGGCGGGGGGAATAATGTTATTGATAATGTAATTGTTGAGGATGGAAAAAATAATGTTATTGATGAACCTCCAAAACATAAAGACAATGAAGATGTGTCTCCGCAAGTTAATGTGGTTGACAATGAAGTGGATGATGGGCCTGGAGAACCAGGCGTAGTTGATGAAGATTAAACATGAAAAAATAGAATAAACCTCTAAAGCCTTCTCTTTTAGAAAAAAGAAGAAAAAACGGCTACGGCTCACAAAAAGGGGTGGCAGTTTTGTCAACCTTTCTAGTCCTCCCATTAACCCAAGCATATAGCTGCCCCAGCAACAAAAGAAAACAATACCTGGCTTCCAACGGCAACTTTTATATAGCTGCCACCCTTCAGGAATTAACAATGAAAGCTTACAAGGCACTTATACTAAATCCCGTATCTTCTGCGATTGTCGAGGAACACTCTTACCTGGCAATAGACGAAGGGAAAATAGTTTCTGTATCTAACAAAAAGCCTGACTGCGAAATAATAGATCTGGAAGGCAAGGCAATAATTCCTGGAATGATAGACACCCACACACATCTGGCGCAGTTTAATGTGATGGGAAAAGGAGGGAAAGAAGAACTGTTAGAGTGGCTATCCAACTACATATTTCCGGAAGAGGCCAGGCTAAAAGACAAGGCATACGCACAAAAGACTGCAAAAAGATTCTTCAATGAGATGATAGCCAATGGCACTACAGCAGCGGCAATATACTCCTCAATGCATCTAGAAGCGTGCAATGAGGCATTCAAGGAAGCAGAATCATTAGGAATAAAGGCTATTATAGGAAAAGTAATGATGGACAGGAATGTCCCGGAAAGGGAAGAGGCCCATGATTCTGTTGAATCTTCCATAAAGCTGTGTGAGAAATGGAACAAGAAGAACAACAGGCTATACTACGCCTTTACTCCGCGGTTCGCTCCCGCATGCACAGAAAGGCTCCTAAAAGAGATAGGAAAAGCATGTTCTTCTAATGATGCCTATGTGCAGACTCATTTATCAGAAAACAATCAGGAAATAGAATTAGTCAAGAAACTTTTCAACAAGCATTATATTAATGTGTACAAGGATGCCGGGCTTTTGGGGAAGAAGACAATAATGGCCCACTGCATCCATTTGCCTGAAGGTGACGCTAAAATATTGGCTTCTACAGGAACAAAAGTAGCACACTGCCCTTATTCAAACACATTCCTCCATTCAGGGACAATGCCTTATTTCAAGTGGAAAAAAATTGGATTGACAATCGGCTTAGGCACAGACATTGCAGCTTCCCCTTCATTGTCAATGTTTGGTCAGATGGGTTCAGCTATTGAAGCTTCCAAGATGAAAGTGGAAGAAGCGTTCTACCTCGCAACCCTTGGTGGCGCAAAAGCCCTTGGAATGGGTGGAAGGATAGGTAATTTCAGCAAGGGAAAGGATGCAGACTTTGTGGTAATAGATGCCGGGATGCTTGGAGCTAAAGACTCTTTAGGCCTCTTGAAACTTCTGTGCAAAAAAGGGTCAAAGGATTGTGTTGAGAAGGTTTATGTTGAAGGATTACTCAAGAAGGATGTCAATTAGCTTCCCATAAGGCCAGGGATCATGATATATTTCCTTGTAAACATCTTCTCCCCTCTTGTATTCAGCAATTAACAAGGCAGCAGTGCCGTACTCGTAGTTCCAAAGATTTTCCTCTGTTGAAGGGTGCAGCTCTTCCTCAATGTCTAAAAGCCTTTCATAACATCCTGTAAGGTCCTGCAGCACTAGCCTTCTTGTATCAAAGGCATAACGCATGCTGTCCTTGTCTTCTGCCCAGAGATTGGCTATGTGCTTTTCAACACCCCTTGCCATGCCTTCAAAAAGTGCAGGGAATTTCCATTTTTCGCCATATTGCAGGCTATGGACATATTCATGGGCTAATATTGAAGCTGCAGACTCTCTTCTGTCGCCTGTGTGGAGAATGCAGTGCTGTTCCCAGCTATATCCTGCCACTTTCCTTGTTTTTTCTACTTTTATCCTTGGCCTTCTTGCTTCCTTAATGCCTAAGAATTTGTCAACATCAGCAGCAACCATTTCAAGGAAATCTTCAAAGTCCTCAACCTTCTTGATGCTTGCGTCATCAAACAGGACACCATCCTTGGCCTCCTCAAAGTCATCCTGTGCCCTCTTGTGCAGTACCCTGACTAATCCTGAGTTCTCTTCTGTCCTTATGGCCTCTGTTATGTACATTTTACTATTTAGGCTTTAATAATAAGTATATAAATCATTCCTTCGAACAGGTTCTGCGCTAAAAGGGGACTATTTTACTAAATCTGATACTTCCTTAACATCTTTAAGACCCTTACTAATTTGACTTACAGCATCATCTATAATATTAGCAACAATATCTTCAGTTTTTGCATTTACCCAAAATGCTGTTAAGGAAATTCCTGGAACAAAAGATATAACATAATCCTTGCAATCAAGCTGATACCAGACCTCTTCTACAAAACGGGCGAGATGCTGCTCCTCCCTTGCAGTTTCTTCTTCACAAATAATTGATCCATAATGTTCGTATGGCCCTTCTACTTTTGGCTTTTGTGCCCGATATATTTTTTGTATTTTCATTTTTGGATTCCCTCCTTGTTACAATTTAAATTGATGACAGCCATATAAAGCTTTTGGTGATATAAAGCTTAGTGGAAAATCAGCATAAGAAGCCTGCCATGCCTCCTTTGTTGCAGAAGAAAGCTTTGCGGTCTATTGATACATAAGATACAATGCTGGCTTCTATTCATGAAATTAGTCAAAATTTTTAGGAAGCTTTATAAAAAGCCCGCCACTCAAAAACAATATGCGGATTAAAACCTTGGCTTCTGCACTGTTATTAGCAGGAGCATTAAGCGCTAACCTAGGCTACAACCAGCCATTAGAAGAAAAGGTTGCAATGGCCGCTGAACCTTCAGAGACATCCAATGAATCTTCAGGCATACTCGAGTTCTATGATAATAAAGGGGCCACATATGACTTCAGCCTCAAAATAATAGTAATGAACGTAGAGGCAGATGCCACACTAAGCGTGAAAAGAGTCGGAGATAACGGCTATAAGGCAGTTATCAGCTCAAAAGATGGCAAATTTAAGTACAGCCAAAGCACTGAGGGATTTGTCAAAGATGAAAAATTGCATCCTCTTATGTACCAGATGGAAACAAAGTATAGCAGTTGGCTTCAAAAGAAAGAGACGCAGGAATTCATATATGGCAAGGATTTAAGCCTTGAAAAGATAATATACCGGGAGAATTCCTCATTTAATATGCAGACTACTACTTTCTACAAAAAGGCACTTGAAAAGGACATGACAGACTTCCTCAGCGCAGTGCTCCAGCAACTGTACAACAATACTCAAGGCATTAATCCAGAAACAGAGCATATAATAAGGAACGGCAAAGTTGCCAACATGGAGTTCACCAAACACAAGAAAGACGCCGCAAAAATAAAGATAGTTGACAAAAAAGGCAATGAGCTTGACATAAAGGGATTCACAGTAAGCTTTGACGAAGACGGCTGGCTCAAAGAGCTTTACATAAAAAAGACAATGTACATAATAAAAGACTTCAAGCTCAAGCTTAAGTCAAAAAACTTCTAGATAAACTTAAATATCTCCTTTTCTTATTATAATCTCATGAAAAACCAGGAAATAGCAAGAATATTCTATGAAATAGCAGATATCCTTGAGCTGAAAGGGGTGCAATGGAAGCCACAGGCATACAGGAAGGCAGCAAGAAGCCTTGAAAATCTCGGAAAGGATATAGAACAAGTCTACAAAAAACAGGGATTAAAGGGAGTCGAAGAGATTCCAGGCATAGGAGAAAACTTAGCATTGAAGATAGAAGAGTACATCAAGACCGGAAAGATTAAATCCTACCAAAAATACAGGAAGTCCATACCAAAAGGGATCAGCGACCTTATGAAAATCCCCGGATTAGGGCCAAAGAGGGCAAAAAAGCTTTACAAGGAGCTAAACATACGCTCAATAAAGGACCTAGAAGCGGCTGCCAAAAAGCACAGGATAATAAATCTCTCCACATTCAAGGAAAAATCAGAGCAAAACATAGAGAAAGGAATAGAATTAATGAAAAAGAGAAAAAGGATGCTTTTAGGGACAACATTGCCAATAGCAGAGGATATTGTCAAAAAGCTAAAGACACTTAGAGAAGTAAAAGAGATCAGCATCGCAGGCTCCCTAAGAAGGATGAACAGCACAATAGGGGACATTGACATCCTTATAACATCCTCAAATCCCATCAAAGTCATGGACTTCTTCACGTCTCTACCCAAAGTAACCAGAATCCTAGCAAAAGGCCCTACAAAATCCTCAGCCCTTTTAGGCAGCATGCAAGTGGACTTAAGGATAGTTGAAGAAAAGAGCTACGGCTCTGCATTGCAGTATTTCACAGGAAACAAGGACCATAACATAAGGCTGAGGGAAATAGCAAGGAAAAAAGGGCTGAAGCTTAGCGAATACGGCTTGTTCAAGCAGAAGCAAATAGCCGGAAGAAGAGAAAAGGATGTGTATAAGAAGCTTGGGATGCAGTACATTGAGCCGGAATTAAGGGAAAACACGGGTGAAATCGCAGCAGCAATTAATGGGAAACTGCCTAAGCTAATCAAGCTCACAGACATTAAGGGGGACTTGCATATGCACACGACATGGTCTGATGGCAGGAACAGCATCAAGGAAATGGTGCTTGCTGCAAAAGCCATGGGCTATGAGTATATTGCTATTACAGACCACTCAAGAAGCGACAGGATAGGCAATGGAATCACAGAAGACACTCTTCTTGAGCAGGTAAAAGCGATAAGAAGGCTAAATATCAAGGGCATCAAGGTATTAGCCGGCGCAGAAGTGGACATCCTTGTTGACGGAAGCCTGGATTTCGATGATTCAGTGCTAAAAAAGCTAGATCTAATTGTAGCTTCTATCCACCATGACTTCAAGATGCCTAAGGCAAAGATGACATCCAGGGTGATAAGGGCCATGGAAAACAGGAATGTCAAGATAATAGGCCACCCTACAAAAAGCCCTTTTGGCGATGAGGTAGTATACAACCTTGATTTCCCAAAGATACTTGAGGCTGCAAGGGAAACCGGCACTGCATTAGAGATAAACGCCCAGACCAAAAAGATGGACCTAAACTTCTCCAAGGCAAGGGAAGCAAAGGATCAGGGCGTAAAGCTCGTGATCAACACAGACTCCCATTCCTGCCTGAATCTGGCTAATATGCGGCTTGGAGTGGCCATAGCAAGGAAAGCATGGTGCGAAAAGGCGCATATTTTAAATACTTTAAAGTATTCTAAACTTGTGCAGGCTCTTAAAAAATGACAGTAAAAAGGGATATCGGTGCAATAGTGTACAGGAAAGGAAAGTTCCTTCTAGTCAACAGGGGCCACTGGGATTTTATCAAGGCAGAGAGGAATCCCTATGAAAATGACCAGAACACAATCAGGAAAGCTCTTGAAGAAATTGGCATAAATGATGCATTCTTTGTACGTGGCTTTAAGGAAACATTAAATTACTATTACAGGTCAGACGGCTGGACAGTGTTTAAGGAAGTGCTTTTTTACGTGATAGAGACAAACATCCAGAAGATAAAGCTGAACAAGAAGATTACGGATGCTGAGTGGCTTGACTACCATCGTGCATTCTCCAAGCTGCAGCATCTTGCAGCAAGGGATGTTCTTAGAAAAGCGCATTTCCACATGGAAAAGGTCAAGAAGACATGAAGAAGGAAAAAAAGCTTGAGGACATGCTCCCCTTAAAGGGGACAAGAAAAGCTGTTAAGGGCCATGTTAAGAAGCTTGGCAGCATTGTTAAGGGTATTTATGGTAATGAGGCTGAAAAGCTTCCTGACGAGCTTTCTGACGCGGAAAAGGCAGGAGCTCTTGTTGGCAAGATTCTAGGAAAATGCCTTGAAACTGCGCTCATAATTGCAGACAAGTACAAGAAAAGGCCTGAAGGCCCGTTGACTTGCTATAAGGTTGTGCCTAGGAAGAGCATAGACGATGACATTGTTGTTAGGGTTGATGGCAAAGATTCTTTTGTGATGTGGAAACAGGGAAAGAGCTATTATGCTGTGATTGATTCTGATTCTAAGGCATCGAAAGAGCTTCTTGACACGTATTGCGTTAAGAAGAAGGAAGCCCCTACAAGGCACTACGAAGCTTACTTGAAGAAGAAGTCTAAAGAGGGATAAAATGCCTTTGGAGCTTTCGGCAGGGGCAGTTGTTTTCAGGAGGGAAAAGGGGAAGATACTATTCCTTCTTTTGTATAGGAAAGAGCATGAGCACTATGCAGAGGCTTGGCTTCTCCCTCGTGGGATTATTGAGGAGGGGGAAGAGCTTAAGGATACTGTTAAGCGAGAAGTTGAGGAGGAGACTGGAATAAAGGATTTGGAGTTTGTTGAAGGGTTCAAGGCTTCCAATAAGTGGTTCTATAACAAAGATGGCAAGACCATATTCAAAGTTGCGACGTACTTCCTTGCTGAGACCAAAACAGAAGACGTTAAGCTTTCTTTTGAGCATGATGATTACAAATGGAGTAGTGAGGCTGAAACCCTTACTTACAAAGGCGACAGGGACATCGTAAAGAAGGCAGCCGCATTCCTTAAACCTGGATGCCGCAGATCTTTAGGAAGTTCTTCATTATAGCCAGACCAGGCTTTCCTGATACCTCTGGGTGGCTCTGGAAGCCGTATATGTACTTTTTCTTGTGCCGTATTATTTCATAGGGGCAGATAGAAGAATGCCCTAGGACTTCAAATGCCGGAGGAAGCCTTGATACGCAGTATTCATGCTTCTCCCTTAGCCATACCTCCTTGCCCAAGCCTTCAAATATCTTGTCTTCAAGCCTTGTTATTGTAATTTTTTCCATCTTGTCCTGAAGCTTGCCGAGCCTTGCTATCCTCCCGCCATATGCTGCTGCAATTATCTCATGGCCCAGGCAGAAGCCTATTGTTGGAACATCAAAGTTCATAAGCGCGACAAAGTCAGAAGTTAAGTTAAGCGGCGTGTAGGGATTGCCGGGCCCCCCAGACAGGATGAGCCCTGTTGCATTGGCATCTGTGTCTATCTGGCTTGAATGGCTGTAGGTCTTGAAGCCTACTCCCCAGCATAAAAGCGTCTCCTCGAATTGCCTTATAAATTCGCCCTGGTTGTCTATTATGTAGAGCATAAGCCTAGGGGATGCATACTTCACATATATAAAACTTTGTGACTCTGGGAGGTGGGTACGAAATATGTATTAGGAGCCAGTTCTGCTTTCAGTTTGTTGGTAATGGTCGTTCAATCTTACTACAACTTGGAATTCTTCGCTAAGCGTGAACTACATACGGGCTAAAGCCCTTGGCGTCAATCCCGCCCGGACTGCCCGTTTGCTTTGAGCCTCATCCCTGCTTTGCAGGAAATCATCGCTCTGGGCCGGTTCATCCTGATGCACAGTTGATTCTGTGCCGGCCCGATAGGTTACGAAGCTTTTGTTCGTGCCAATCTTTGTTGCTGCAATATTTCTGGAAGCGTTAATGTCAGCATCGTAAGTCTTGCTGCAGGTGTAGCAGATGAGCTTGGATTGGGATATGCGTTTTGTGTCATCTGAATTGCAATAGCTGCATCTTTTTGAGCTCTTATACTCGCTGACAACAAAGAGCTTAGTCCCAATCTCATTATACTTATTCTGGAGATAAGCAGAACGCCTTTGGAAAGAGAACAGGTTAATCATTTTCCTCAATCTCCTATTCCCGCTGCCTTTATACTGCATATTCCTTATATGTTTTAAGTTACCAAGGCAAACGCAAAGGTCTAGAATTTCCTTATCAGGCTTAGCAATAGACTTTGCAAGAACCCGGTCGTAGTATTCGCTGATGTTCCTGCGCTTGTTCCTCAAGGCCTTAAGCAGCCTGCAGTTATTTTCCTGCTGTGCTTTTTTAATCTTCTGCTGCACAGAATTTAGCTTCTGCTTCATCTCATTCTGCAAAAAGAGGCTGACATGCTGATGCTTAGGCTTTTCTCCAGGATGCAGCAACACCGTAGCCGCAGCCCTGCAAATGCCCAAGTCTATGCCCCTGTAATAGCTGGTTTTTGATAATGAACAAGGCTTGTCTTCAACCTCATACTCATAAGTAAGGTGAAGATAGTACTTCCTGCCTTTTTTCTTGATTTCACTGGTCTTGAACCTGCCATTCTTCATAAGATTAAGGTGGTAACTTGAAGGATTTAATGGGACTAACAAGGGTTTGTTCTTTGTTAAAGAGCTAATATTTGCCCAGTAGATAATATAATTGCCATCATCAATGATTCTAGGGCAAGTTCTTTTATCAAGCCTGCATGATACTTTCTTGTTATGTTGCCTGAAAGGCTTACCAGGCTCTTTTTTCATAAGCCTATATCCATATCTCTTACCAAAACTCTCTTTATTCCGGTTATAGTACTCAACGCGCCCTTCCCAAACATTATGCAACCGGACATAGCTTAGCCAAGATTCCAAGGCTTTGTCAATACACTGCTGCACATAAGCGCTGCTCAAACCTGTTGCTTCAGCAGCAGCATTGCTGTAGGGCCTTAACATCTTAATCATCTCAGGCTTAGGCAAGGCAAAGAAGCCAAAATCCAAGAAGTGAAAAACATCAAGCAGGTCAGAAAAAATCCGGATGCAATAAGTAATCCTTGCTGTTAGCTTCTCCAGCTTATTAAGCTTCAGCTTTGTAATCTCGTGATGAACAGCTAGTTTGAGTGTCTTATGATACTTCATAACAATGAAATAATTTTAGTTATTTATAAGCGCTGCGCGCACACATGTCAAGTTGTCAAGTGGCTAACTTTCGGAGCATTGATACATTATTCCAAGAAGAATCTAACAAGTTCTTTGCTCGGCTCATTCCGCCATTCAATCTGCGGACTCAAGCCACGCAGGGTTTCTGGCTGAGCCTCGCCCTAAATTCACCTAACTCTAACTCATCCTTGGAAAAATTCCGCCAAAATATCCAAAAACTTATAAAGTACTAATTAAAACTAAATTAGGTATGGAAGAACTTGAAGCAGAGGTGGAAAAAGCCTTTAAGGAGCTTGGCACAGAAGCTGAAAAGATGAAGCCTATTGAAGCCCTTCTTGGGATAATAAAAAACAAGGATCCTGAAACAGCATATCCCCATTCTCTTCGGGTTGGGCTTATGGGATACAAAGTGGCAAAGTTCATGCACCTCGATATGGAAGTGCTGTTCTATGCAGGTTTGCTGCATGACATTGGAAAATTTGGAGTCAGCTCTGAGATACTTAAGAAGACAGAAGGCTTTAATGACGAGGATATGAAGGAGATGGAAATACATCCCTTACTAAGCTATAACATTGTCAAGGACATTGACCCGTTTATCGCAGAGATTATCCTTAGGCACCATCGGTTTCAGGGCAAGAAAAGCTATCCAAAAAACCTTCCCAGGCCAAAGCTTGCCGTAGAGTTTGGATCAGAAGACATGGTCGAGTTCTATGCAGGCATCCTCGCATTCCTTGACCAGTATGACGCTTCCAAGCGCGAAAATGACAAGCATGGCGAGGATAAGAAGCCATTGACTCGCGAAGAGGTAATAAATGGCTTCATAAAGGAAAATAAGGGAATGAGGAGGCTTGTGACTGAGATATACAGGAAGGGCATACTAGGGGATGTGGCAAGTGACTCTGGAATGTCAGACAAGACAAGGGAGCTTATAAAGAAGCACTGGACAGGCGTAAGGAACCCTGAGGAAACAAGATGCTTAACTAAGATTGCCTGCACATTAAGGCCCACGCATTTTAATGGCAAGAAAAAGGAAGAATTCGACAAGTCATACCATGAGCGCTTTAATGTGTTCATAGGAGACAAGCTTAAGCTGGGCAAGGCCTTTGAGGAATATGCTAAGAAGCTTGTTGATGAAAGGAAGCAGCCCGGCACGATATATGGCACAGCCTATGCCATGCTTGAGGAATTCAAGGAGATAAAGAAGCTATGGAGGGCTAATCATGGCCTTATTGAGCTTCTTCTTCCGATAAGCTCTGCTGAACTGCTTTATGACAAGTTCAATATGCTTTCATTGTCGAAAGTGCTTGAAAAGGCAACAGAGGTAATGAAGGGCACTTCTGAGGATGATGTTGTACAGCTCACTGCTATGAGGAGGATAGCTTATGACCTTGACGGCAAAGAAAAGAAGGAAGTGCCTAAGTACGATGTAAAAAACGTTTATGACTATTATGCTGAGGATATGGGCAAAAATTCAAGCCTTTCTTCCAAAACGCTTAGCGAGGAGCTTGTCAACAACTTCCCTACTGTGATGCGGGTCTATGAGGAAATCCTCAAGAGCGAAAAAGAGCTTATTAAGGACAAGGTGGAAAATGCCTATGCCTTGCTTCTGGGGGACAGGCCAAAAATGCCTTCATTCAAGGCTGATTGTGCTGCTGCTGCTGCTTACCTTATACTTTCTCATCACAAATTTTAAAAAGAAGAAAAAAAGGGATTTAAAGGTCCCTTGGCTGAATTGTGCTTCTCTTGTTCGCTTTTGCCCTTACAGTTGCCTTCTTTATCAGTCCAACAACCTCTGCGCTAAGCGCATCTGCGAAGTCGCTTGCAACATTCATCCCTTCTGCATTTTCCTTAATCTTGCTTCTTACAACAACTAAATCTGCCATTTTGCATTTACCTCCTTGAATTTGAAGGATATACGCTGTTTAAGCGCATTTCCTAGTAATATCTTGTAGGTTGGTATTTTTAAACTTTTCTAAAATTTAGGCGAATTAGGGCTTAAAAAGGCTATTTTCTTATAAAAACCTTCAAAGAATACTTCTGTTGCCCAGCCCACACTTCCCTTTCTTCCTTTGCCTTAAACCCTTCTGCTGTTTCCTTAATTACCTCTGGCTTTACTGTTAAAAGTGATATTTTTCCATTCTTCTTTAATATGCTAGAAGCCTGCCTAAAGAACTCCTTATACACGCGCGTAAGCTCATTTGCGTTAAGCTCCCAGTTGGAATAAGGCATGATGGTAGCAATGCAGTCAACTGAACTATCTCCTAGCTTGAGGTCAAGCCAGTCAATATCATACTTGCTAAGCTTTATGGCTTTGTTGACTCCTGCTAATTTGGAATTAATCTCGCAGCTCCTTATGTTGTGCAGCAAGCTGTCAACCCCCATTATGTTGAGCCTTTCAATCTTCAAGTCTTTGAGCTTTTCATCAGTAAAATAAGCCCTTGGGATGTTTAATGCAAAAGAGGCTGCCTCTATTATGGTAACGCCGTCCTTGCAGAAAGGGTCAATAAATGCCTTTTCTTTAGAGTAATCAGAAAGCCTGACCAGGCAGTAGGCAATGCAAGCATTAACAGACTTGTTGCTCACTTTGACCCTATAATCCCGCTTGTGCATCCCTTCCCTTACTAAAATGCCGAGAAAGCATTCATTTCCAACAATATCCGCCATTACTGTGGTTTTCGGCCTTTCAAGGTCAACAGCAAGCCCCCTCTTATGTATTATTGCCCCTATTTCAGCTGCTAAGCTTTTAGACACTATATCTTCGCTAGAATG
The DNA here is from genome assembly GCA_043818535.1 of Candidatus Woesearchaeota archaeon. Taxonomy (GTDB): domain Archaea; phylum Nanobdellota; class Nanobdellia; order SCGC-AAA011-G17; family GW2011-AR17; genus JBDRFS01. Next base: position 1,351 of record JBDRFS010000109.1, on the reverse strand, counting down.
CCATACCTTAGCCATAAATGGCTCTTCTATCTTAATCTCTATCTTTTCAACTTCTTTAAGGAAGTTTTTATTAAAGTTAATTCTCTTGACTAAGGAGTATATGGCATCAATGCTCCTTGCAGAATATGCCAGGATCTTTATCTTGTCTTCTGTTGTGTCAAACTCCACCCTTCCTTCTGCTGTTTTCTTAGCTTTAGCATTGATAATTTCCTTTATTTCCATAGAAGACACGTCTTCCAGGCCTTTTGGGGATGTTGCGATATATTTCATCATAAGAACAGATAGCTAAGAATTTATAAAACTACTTCTTTTTCTCTTCTTTTTTGGCTTCAGGCTTCTTCTCTTCCTTCGTTTCCTCGCCTTCCTTCTTCTCTTCCTTCTTCTCTTCAATTTTTTCTTCTTCAGCCTTTATCTTCTCAAGCTCTGCAGCCATCTCTTCCTTGACTTCCTCAAGCTGTGCCTTCAATTCCTCCAGCTTTTCTGGTGAAGCTTCTGTCTTCTCTTCCTTGATTTCCTTGTCAAACTTGCCTTCATCAATAGCCTTGCACGCATTCCCACCCCTTATTCCTTCCACCAGAACGCCCAAAGCGCTGCATGATCCTGCAATCGTCTTGACAGCACCCTTAAAATCAGTTACTAGCAGGGAATCCATCTTCATCTTTGCAACTTTTATCACTTGCTCTATTGCTATGTTTCCAACAAAGTTCTTGTCAGGCAAGCCAGAACCCTTATCCAAGCCTAATTCCTTCTTCAAGAGCTGTGATGAAGGAGGCGTGCCAACTTCAATTTCAAACTCCTTGCTGTCAGTGTCAACAATGACCTTTACAGGCACTTTCATTCCCTTGAAGGCTTCTGTTTTTTTGTTAATTTCTGCTATAACCTGCCCTATGTTAACTCCCATTGGGCCTAAAGCTGGGCCTAGTGGCGGGGCAGCAGACGCTTTTCCTCCTTCAATCAGTGCCTCAATCTTTTCTTTTGCCATTGTTTAGTTTTGTGAATCCTAGTTTATTTATAAGCTTTTCTAATTTCTGTTGGAAGCCAGCAATAGGGCTATTGTTAGTAAGCATTGTAATGCTTTCTTTTGAAGCAGAAGAAGCATGGCAGGCTGCTAATACAAATATTTTGATATCTCTTTTACATTCCATGCAAGGAAGAATAAAGAATTATAGCTGTTAAAACAGGCATTGTTTATCATAAACCAAAAACTATATACTCAAGTTTGACGTTCTTTTTAGTCACTACATTTTAATAATCGCTTATCTATAGCTTTAAGGATTTTTTCTTGCTTTTTTGTAAAAGCAACGGTTTTTGTAAATTGATTTTGTGTTTTTGTATTAACCATATGAATTTT
>JBDRFS010000108.1:0-4056 GCA_043818535.1 Candidatus Woesearchaeota archaeon | reverse complement strand
CACTTCTGAGATAAGGAAGATAGTCGAAGACAATCCTGGGGTTTCTGCTTCTGGGCTAATGGGCGAAGTCATGGGGAAATTTAAGGGGAAGGTGGATGGGAGGAAGGCTAAGGAAATTTTGGATTCTATTCTTTCTTGAGGCAGTGTGAAGGTTGCAGTTTTAACCATTACATTTTCTTAGTTAAATCTAATCACTTATTTGCTGCTTGAATTTGCCATATTAAAGTCGCGGATGCCGTGCAGAGATGGTGCAAGCAAGTTCCCTGCCATAGGAAATAAGCGAAGCGTTGCAGGGGCTCGCTCCTTCTAAGAAGAAATCCCTGCATTAAACAAAGCCATGCCTCAAAAGATATTTCCAGAGTGGGACATAAATCACCTTCTTTTTTTCCACCACTTCTTGAGCCTCGTAGTTTTCAGTAATAATTGTCCCTTCCTTCAGCCTGAACTCTTCCATCGCAGCTAGCAGTCCGCTTATCTCCCTTTTCTTAGTTTCTGCCTTGCTTATGTCGTAACAGACATTAATAAGTTTCTTTACTGCCGTCCCTTCCTTCACCACAAAGTCTACCTCTTTTCCTGAGCTGTTTTTCCAGTAATATACTTCCTTTCCAAGCCGCTTTAGTTCCACAGCAACTATGTTTTCATATAGCCTTCCAAGGTTTTTTCCGAATAAGCTTACGGCGTTCACCAATCCCGGGTCTATGCAGTAGGCTTTTTTTGGGTACAGCTTTTGCTCCTTGACTTTATAGCTTAAGAGCGGATTATAAAAAACGAGCTGTGCATCTTCAAGATACCCTAAAGAGTTGACAATTGTGTTTGGTGATATTTTTTTATTGAAAATCTCAGTAAGCGTTTTTCTTAAGCTGTTTGCGCTCAGCAAGGAAGAAAAGCTGTTGATTGCCATCTCAGCAATAACCTTGGTCTGTTTTGCGTTTTTCACGCCAAATCTTGTAACTATGTCCTTGTTGATTATGTCCTCAAAATACCCTTTAAGAATAAGCAGCTTTGAAGTTTCGCCAGATAGCACTACCTCTGGAAACCCGCCATATTGCATGTACTCTGCCAGCAGCTTTCTGAGCCTTTCTTTATGCACCAGCAGATCAGACTCCTGTTTTATTTCGATTGTGTCGCCTTTGAATTGGACAAACTCGCTAAATGAAAGTGGGAAAACTGTAAGCTTTAATGCCCTTCCAGTAAGCGCAGTTGCCAATTCTGAAGAGAGCAGCTTGGAAGAAGACCCTGTAATGAGCATGCATACATTCTCCCTTTTCTCCTGCATAATCCTTATCCATTTCTCCCAGCAGTACACGTTCTGTATCTCATCTAAGGCAATGCAGGCTGGTTTGCCCTCTTTTTCTATTAATGCCCTATAGGCATTGTAAGCTTCATCAAGGAATCTGGCGTTGAGGTACTCTATGAATGTCGGATCCTCAAAGTTTATGTACAGCGTTTGCTCTTTCTTTGCTCCAGCGCTAACCTTCTCCTGAATGAACTGTTTCAGTATGGTGGTTTTTCCAGACCTTCTGACTCCGATTATTGCCAGAGCCTTGCCGCGTACCTTGCTTAGCTTCTCCAGGCAGGATATATAGGTCTTCCTCTTGATGCCGGTGTACTGCTCCCTACCCCAGAAGTTCAGAGGGGCAAGAGCCTCAATTATTTCTTCCCTGTTAATCATACTATACGGAGTATAGTTCAAGTATATAAATCTTACTGTCTGGAGTATGATTTTGGTACAGTTGCTGGAGTATTGCAGGGCATGGCGCCAAGAGAAATCTATTGCAGTTCTTGCGAGGAACAGCCCTTTAATTTCAAATAGTCGTATGGCAGGCTTGCGCAAGAGATATATGCAGGATGCATTTTTTAAGCGATGCGCTATTGGGTGAGAAATGCGCCGAAAAGTTCAAGGCCGGGGGTGCTCCTTCTTGTAGCTAACTCCCTTAGGATTTGGGATGGTACTTCAGGAAGCTAGTAGCTCTCGCATCTGGCGGTTTCTAGTATGCTAATGTCGGGCTGGAAGGTTTCCTCTCTTGTTTCTCCAGGGTTTAGGATATAGCAGGCGTAGGCTTGGTCCTTAAGGATTCCATTTTGGTAGGTGGCGACTGCTGCGCAGCCTGCGCCTGGGGCATTCCCACTATTTACGAATTTTACCGGTACAGACATTACCCAAAATTCTTCTAGGTTGAAGTCCAGCTCACATTCTCCCATCTGCTTTGTGATTGAGGGCATATTAATGCTGGTCCCTTCAGGTAGATTTACTGCAGGGTAATCCTTCCATTCTGTTTCTGGGTAGATTAATGGTGATTGGGCTTGGTATTGTAGGAATTCCTCTCTGCCTCGGCTAAGTGCGTACTCAAAGTTATCAAGAGTTGTTTCAATAGGCACTGCATGGCCTTTGCTATCAACATAACCCGCAAAAATGTGGGTTGGTACGATCATCAAGAAGGACTTTAGTCCAATAGCTTCTAAAAGCGCTGCATACAATATCGCATTGTCATCACAGTCTCCGGCTTTGTTCTTTAGGGTTTCGTAGGGAAATTGAATATAATCTCCAGAAGTGTGCATGTCATTTACGTAATGTACCCCATAAGCTCTCATAGACTCAAATAGCCATCTTGCAGCCATTTTTTGCTTGACTGGATCGCTATCACTCATACCTACTCCAAGGCCAGATGTTGCCTTTCCAGCAAATTCCCTTATTGTTGGTTGTGTTGGGGTAACCCATGATGCAACTAGTTGTGGCGTTTCCCAGTTAATATAATTTCTTCCTGCAATGTGCATATTGAAACTTTCGCTTGAGGAATGCTGCTTATTTACACTGCTATACGATGTAATCAAAGCTGTGATGCTAATATCTTCTTCTGTTGTGAGTTCAAGTGCCTTGGTCAGAAATACGAGATCCACATTCTTGGTAATAAGCGAATTTATTGGCACTGCCCCAATATCTATTGTCTTCTCCGAGAAATAGCCATTTGGTGAAGTGAGTGTAATCCTAATTCCAGAGGCATCGTCATTGCCTGTATTTGTTATGGTCAGTTGGCCAACATTATTTTCTTTAGCCTTGAGGGAAGTTACAGATGGAGATGCAAAGGTTTGCTGGAATTCAATCTTGATTTCAGGCTTAAGCTCTATGCAGGTGTTGTTCTGGCAAGTTTGGCCTCCTGGACAGCCTGCATCTAAGCAGCAGTTTTGGAAGGTTTCACCACCTTCTGCAATGCCATTGCCGCAGATCGCATTCTTCTTGCAGGCATTTCCCTCGCAGGTAAAGCTTGATGGGCAGTCTGCATCTAAGCAGCAGTTTGAGGAGTCTTCGCCACTTTCAACAATTCCGTTCCCGCAAATACTTTCCTGTAACCCTTGGATGGATTCTACTATGCTTTCATGGCTTGGTAACGGAGAGCCTCCTTCAGAGATGCGTAGGATTAATGCTCCTATGCCAGCAAGGAAGGCAACTAGAATAATAAAAACTAGAACTATTTTGATTGTCTTAGTGTTGATAGAGATACTTTTAAGCGGGAATTTTGACTTAGCTATACCTTTAGCAAGTGGTTGCGTCTTCCACATAATTCTTATGCCGCATTTTCCGCAATACTTATCCCCTACTTCTACGGGTTGGTCGCACTTATGGCACCTATAACTTCGCGAGAGGGCTATCTTATTCCTACATGCTTGGCAGAAGGCGTCACCTTCAGCTACGGTCCTTCTGCACGTTGGGCATTTCATGGTTTGTTGTAGCCCTCAATTTTATAGACTTCCTCTTTCGCCTTTGTTAAAAATTGGTTTAATTCCTTATAAATTTTAAAGTCCTCTTTTTTGAGTTCGTGGATTAACCCTTTTTGACGTTGTGGATTAGAATCTAAGAATCTTGCTTCTTGAGCTAGTTCAACAACCCGGTTTATAACTCTAATCTTGTTATCAATATGAATCAGGCTTTCTTTTAATTCTCGCGTTAGTTTATTGTTTAATGTTGAGTTTAAATGAGTAGTATAAAAAGAGGAATCTAAGTTGCTAATAAAATACACTGGGCAACCCAATGTGTCTATACATATATCTTTTTTCTGC
>JBDRFS010000107.1:0-24344 GCA_043818535.1 Candidatus Woesearchaeota archaeon | reverse complement strand
CAGGCTGCTAACTTTTATCAAGACCAATTTTAATCCATGCAAAACTTTTTTAATCCCCAAACACATACCTAACCACAATGAAAAACCCTTACTTCGACCTGCAGGCAGAGATGGGAATCACAAAGCACCTTGGAGGGCTGGAATCCACAGAAAAGTTAGTCAAACTATGCCGCATAAATAAAGACTCATACGTATTAGACATGGGCTGCGGCGTAGGCGCAACATCCTGCTACCTGGCAAAGAAGCATGGCTGCAGCGTAGTGGGCGTTGACATTTCCAAAAGAATGATTGACAGGGCTAAAGAACGGGCAAAAGAGCAAGGCCTTGAGATTGAGTTTGTCAGGGCAGACGCGCAAAAGCTCCCCTTTGAAAATAATAGTTTTGATGCAGTCATAAGCGAATCAGTAACCGCATTCCCAAATAATAAAGCCAAAGCGCTAAAGGAATACAGGCGCGTAACAAGGAAGGGAGGCTATGTCGGCCTTTGCGAGACTACATGGCTAAAGCCCCCTACAAAAGAAGTCTCTGCCTACATATTCAAAAATGCAGGCGGCTGCAGGCCCGAGCCTTTTGAGGATTGGAAGCAATTATTAAAAAGCTCCAAATTAAAAGATGTGTCTGCAGAATGCTACAAGATTGAAGCCTTGGACCAGATAATTGGGGAGATAAGGCTTACAGGCTTCAAGCATATCTCAATGGCTTGGTACAGGCTTATCGGATTATGCATTACAAGCTCTGAATGCAGGAAGGCAATCAAAGGCATGGCCAAAAGTGCATCTGCAAAGCCAAAGAACCTTTTGGATTACTTTGGATACGGAATATATATTGGAAGGAAATAGCCTTAATTATAGTCAAGGAATAAAATATTTGAGCAGATTTGTACGACATGATGGTATAAAGCACAGGTAGACCCCATTAAAACGGCTTTTTGGTCTAAACTTGCTCAACCTTTTAACGCCTAGACTATAGATTTCAAAGCACACAATCCGGCTGCTAAAGAAGCTTGTAGATGACACAGGCATTATCATCATACGCTAATTCAAATCCATTTATCCGTTCTTTCCCCAGCGCCTTCCCAATTATAGTAGAAGAAATATCTTTTTGCTCTTTGCCCGCGGAGATAAAGATAGCCCTAGATTTCCCTTCGTCACCTTTATTTATGTAAAGATAGCTCGCAGAATACTTTTGCATTATTCCGGAAACATAAGATGAATCTTCTGAAACCAAAAGGTTGGCTACATCATCTATTCTTTCATGAGCTATACAGTTATTACATTCAATCTCTTCAGGATTCTTCCCTATATGCTTTGAAACTGTTTTTGTAAGTATCTCTTTTGAGGGCCCATCTATCACTGGCTCTCTCTCAGCATATGCTCTTATTGCATTGCCGTAATCCCACCAGGCCATTACCACTGCATCCTCAGGGCTATTGGCCTTTAGCCAGTCCAGCCCAGGCCTCATCTCATCAGGAAGGATCTGGTCTGGGTCTATCATCTCCCCTTCTTTTTCGTAAGATATCCTTTTTATTGTGAAAGTTGAGTCTCCCCTTGTGATTTCAACATTATGCAGTGTTAAGTTATACTTTCCGCCAATATGCTCTATTCCAGATTCTTTTTCCTCAACTTTTGGACCTAGCCAGGAACATCCGCTAATAACCATAAGGGAAATGATGCATACTATTAATAGCCTCATATTACAGAACTTGCCTGCCTTGATTATAAAGTTTATGGATTCAGTGACTGTTGATAAAAGTTGGCAGCCTGCGCTTTTGCATTTGTTGGCGTGGAAGTCCTTATGTGGCTTTTATCTGCCTAATATGATTTGTGGGGATGAATGGCGCAGCTTTCCAAGACTAGACTTGGCAGACACCTAATTTCAGAAAGCTTAAATATCCTCAATCCTCTTCTATCAATTGTGGCATCCTTAGAAAAAAAAGAGATACCTGAAGACCTTGACGAAATCTGTATGAGACACCTTGAAAAAGAGGTAAAAGTCCCCTACTGTTTTGACGAATGCCAGCACTGCAAGATTGACGAGTACAACAAGAACTGCCCCAGATATATCCCGTTTAAGCTTTTTTACGTTAAAGAGAAGGGTGACTAAAATATTCTTGCAAGAAAGCCGGTTATCCTGCTGAAGAAAGACCTTGTTACGCGCCTGCTGGTCTTTTTTGGTGTCGTTTTTACAGCTTCCGTTTTAGGCTCTACCTTTACAGGAGCTTCTTTCATTTCTGGAGGAGTTACCTTTACGCTTCCCTCAAACTTGGGCCTCACAACTGCCTTGCCGAACTTCTTTGAGAATTTTGCATATGGTATTGTAACAGCCTCCTTTATTACTGTAAGATGTTCAATAGACGAGTAACTCTTGTATCCTGTCTGCAAGGCTGAAACCTCAATCTTATACTTTCCAGGTTGCGCAGCCACAAAGCTTCCGGGAAGCCTTACGCTCTTTCTTGTTTTATCCGGGAAGATTACTACTGCATTTACAGCCTTAGAATTTGACTTAAGATAAATGGTGCTTCCCTTGACGAATGTCCTTTTGGACTTTGTGCATACACTATCTTCACAAGCTTTAAGCTGGATGTTCATTGAAGGCTTGGTCTCAACCTTTATCTTGGTTTCATATTTCTCTACTGTTGGGCTTGTTATCAAAACCTTTGCAACACATTCCTGAGGCTCTGCTTCCTGATCCACTTTCACGCTGGAAAATGAGGCAGAGTATTTCTTTCCTGCCTCCAGGCTTACGCTCTCTTCTATGAAGAAAGAGGACGGAACATTGCCATGGCAACTTATCTCCGGCACAAAAAATATATCCTGATTTGAGTCTGATGTTATAGAGTAGTCAAATGACAGGATGTCGCCTTCCTTGAATGCTGTCTTTCCAGGAGTTACTTCCACTGTAAGCGCTGAAGCTATGTTAACAAGAAGCAATGCCATAACTGCTATCATAATAGCTTTCTTCATGGGCTACCTCCTGTGTCAAACTCAATCTCATAGCTGTATGAGGGCAGTATCTTCCCTATGTTGAAATTATCTCTGCTGTGCTCCATTATTACTAATGTCTTATCACCAACCCTTACTGGCAGAAGGTTGACCCTCATGTCATCGAATTCCTTGTAATAAAGTTCGCCTTCTTTGTCTAAGGCAAAGGAATCTCCCATGCCGTCAGAATAAGTTACCTTAAATCTTACAGCATTTATGTTATAAGGTCCTATCTCCCAGTAAAGCACGTCACCCAACTTTTGTTCATCAGAGTCTTCGCTCCTGATTAGCCTCATCCCACCTACATGTGTGGTGGCTGATGATGGGTTAATATAATAGTCAGAGTTTCCAGGGCTGCATTGCAGCGCAGTGCCGCCTTCACAAGTATTCTCATAATGGCTGCTTTCCGATGGCTGGTCTATCTCTATTATTACCTTCTTTGTCTGTGCAGGATTTTTCATCTCTTCAATGGAGAATTCTGTTTCCTCGAAAAAACTTGATGTTGGAAGAATTTTAATTGTGGGGTCTCCAATTAATACAAAGTACCTGTCATAGTTTGTGGTTACTCCTGCTGGCCGATAAGCCATTGTGTACATGCTCTTGAATGCTTCTGATACCTTCTTAAAGCTGAGGAAAGCGTGTCCTACATCTTTCCCCCTGATTAGCTCGCTGGCAATAATAGTATTCATTTTTAATCCATAAGGCTCAACAGTGTCCACCGCCCCCATATAAGCCAGAGAACCATGCTTGATCATGTTTGCACAGAAGAGGTCTAACGGATGCCATTCTTCAGCTGAAATCTCATATGAACAGCTTGAACAGCCCCAGTTTAGGAACATTGAGGATTTAAAGTTTACAAGGTTGCTCCGTAGAATTGGAGTCCATCCCGCAGAATTGCTGTGGCCAAAGTAAGCAGATAACACTTTTCCAGTCATGCACTCCAATGGGTCAGGGCTTATGCTTCCTTCAACACCGTATAAGCTTTGGTCAGTGAATCCTGCTTCACTCATTGCCCGTTGTGTGCTTTTTGCATCATGCCACTGGTCCAGGAAAGTAAGCTGGTAGCAGCTGGCAAAGTCGTTTGTAGGCCTCAAGTACTCAATGAATATGTCCCTTGCCACATAGCTTGAAACGTCTGATGCAGTCATGCTGAATATCCTTCCCACTGCAATGTCCTGATGGCCGTCTGAATCTATGTCTCCATAAAAGTGCTGGTCGACTTCCTCATACTCCTCAGTTCGCATTTCCATAAGCTTTGACATCGGTATTGCCGGAGGAGAAGCTATTATAGTAAGGTACTTCGGTGAAAAGCTAAGGCTTGAAATCTTGCTCTCTAAAAACGAGTCAACTGAGCTGTAATCTGTTGAAGTTGTTGTAATTATTAATTCATTTTTAGCAACAGCAAGGAAAGGAGAGGCTAAAGAAGCTTTTGAGTAAATTTCATGTATGTCTTGACGTGTAAGTAAGCTCTTGTGGAAGAGAGGGTACTCCCCTTCCTCTTTGATTGTGAGATCATTGGGGTTAACAAGTATAATCTTGTCTGGATGAGGTTCTAAATAGGACATCTTCTCGATAATCCTCCTTTCCAGCTGCTCAATTGTAGTGTAGCTTTCAGAACCAGAAACAGAAGTCCTGCCAATTGTTATAACATTCTTTCCCCTTAAGTCGACATGGCTTCTGTGCCCTTCGAATACTAATGGAACATTCATATAAGATGCGTAGACAGAAGCCAACAATCCTAATTGGTAATTATCCTCACAGACAATAACAGTGTCAAAATCATCCCAGTAATCAACATAATCCTCTGGGCTTATCCTAATCATCCAGTCAGGGCTGATGTCAATTTCTGGAGTTTCAGTTAATCTGGGCTGTTTTAGTTTTATTTCGCTTATAAAACTGCCTGTAACCATAGTTGTAGGAGAAGTAAGCTCTGGCCTGAAGTCATACCCTTCAGCGATCAACAGGTTGTCAAGCTCTTCTGGAGTATCCCCAACAATGACAAGCTCTTTTGGGTCATACTGCTGGATAAAGAATATCACTGCATCTGCATCAAAGCTAGCATCCTCTTCATGATATATTAAGACTGGATACTTGTTTAATGTAGTGCCCTCATGCCACATTGCCACAGGAACAATCCCCATGACATCCCTCCAGTCCTTGTCAGACACTATGAATATTTGTTTTGCATAATACTTCGAGTCATCCTTCCCTACAGCAGTTGCAGGATATTCCACTGCAGGCGGAGTGGATTCGTATTCAACTTCAGGTTTTGGTACAGGGGCAGTATCGCTGGACTCTTTGGTGGTAGTCTCTTTCTGAATCTCTGCTGTAGCTTCCTTCAAAGGAAGGAACATGTTCCTGAAGAACGGCAGTCTTCCAAAGAAGCCCGTAATCGAGTTTTCCTCCTCTGCAGCGATCACAACAACTGACAATGATAATAGAATAGCAACAATTAAAGCGATGATTTCCCGACCCATAGCATTCAGGAGGCTATATTGATATATAAGCCTTTCTGGATAACAATCCCCACCAACAATAAAAACCAGAATCTGGCTTCTTAAAAATCAAGGCACTATTTTTGAAGGCTATTCGAAAATATCCCCTCACCCTCGCTAAAATTCTTCGCAGCCTCATAATAGCGCTCGTGGTAATGCAGCTTCTCCTCCTCATCCATCTGCCCATAGACAATCTTCACATTCTCAAAAGCCTCTTTGGCCTCATCTTTCCTCCCATCATTCAAAAGATTCTCAACATTAAGCACTTCACTAATCAATGCCATGCCATTAAGCCTGCCGCAAAGCTTGCTTATCCTGCCATGGAGCTCCTCATCCTGTATTTCAAGCTCAGGATACTTCTTGGATATCATTCCATATATACTAGTAGCCAGATCCATAAACCCCTCGTCAGCATACTGGTTTGCCTTGTCCACAAGCTCGGTAATCTCTTTCTCTGAAAGCTTTTCCTTGGGCTTTATCCCTATGGCCTGCTTGAGCCCCTGCCTCTTCAAGTATGCATAGTAGCCAAAGAGGAACACCAATACGCCGCACGCTATCATAAGCCCCCACGGGTTCTCGCTGTCAAAGATGTTATAGCTGAAACCTGTTATGGAATTGCCTGGATCCTCCACTGCAGCAGGCTCAGGCAGCGTTGTGAGCAGAAGCGTCCTTGTCCTTTTGGCATCATTTGCAGACACCCTGCTGTTTATAGTGTAGGATATCTTCCCGCCAAGGTCCCTGTACCTCCACTTCACAACTGGATCAGTCTTGACTGTTACGAAGCCCTTGGTGTTAAATGTTATTTCCTCAACGGTTTCCGCGACAGTCTTGGGGATATCCTCATATACATAAAGGTCGTCAGGCAGCGTGTCATTATTGACTGTAATCGTTTTCTCTATAAGGGTAGCTTCTGACTCCATGCCATCCATGTACCCTATGCTGAAAAGCCTTATCCTTACATTGACATGCGCAAGGCTTGTGATCTTTGATATCTCCCGCACATAATTCTCCTGTGACTTTTCATCAATCTCCGGATGGTTTATCCTTAAGTAATAGCTTATGTCTGCAGGATCAATGTCCATGCTGTCATCTTCTTCCTCAAGCAGCATAAGGCTGTCTGGGGCAGAATGCTCTATCGCGTCCAGGCTCAGCTCTATCCTTGTAAGCTTCCTTTCAAGCTCAGCTTCTGTGGAGTCCTTGGCCTTTAATTCTGCCAGGTCCTTTTTTGCGCTGGCAAGGTCTTTTGTGGCTTTTGATATTGCGTCAAACAGCCCAAGCTCTGTTGCAAGATTCTTGTCATTGTCTTCGAAATCCCTTCTTGCCTTCTCTATGTCATCCAGGAGCGTGTCAGCCTTTGTTATCACCGCATCAACCATGCCTATCAGCTCAGGAGAAAGGCTTCCGCTGGTTTGGCTGGCCGCAGACAATGCCGCTGCTGTATAGGCTTCTATTGAAAGGTCGCCTTCGTTGCCTGCCTCGTCGACTGCGGAAACCTTGTAATAATATGTCTTGCCTTTTTCCACATCCTCATCAGTGTATGCGGTTGTGTCCACGCTCTTGTAAAAGTCAGTATAGCTCACGCCCGGGGAAGCTGACCTGTATATGTTGTAATGGTCTATCTCATATTCATAGTGCCATTGTATGACAATCTTCCCTTCTGCATTTGTTTTGGCGTCTATTGTGGCAACAAGCTTAGGCTTGGTAGTGTCAACAAGGAAAAGCTTGCCGCCTGTAACCACATTCCCTGTATTGCCCTTAAGGTCAGTTCCTTCAAATTCAAATGACCCGACTTTCACCCCGTCGCCTTCCTCAATTATGAAGTATCCTTCCCACTCATTCCCTGAGCCGCTTAGCGGAATTGCATAGTAATTCACCCCGTCCAGCGAGTAGCTGAGCGAAGGCGTGTACACAACATTTTCAGAAGTCTTTACTGTAACTTTTACAGTGCCTTCCCCCAATGGCGGGTCTTTGTCCATGGTTATCTTTGCCGTGGGCGGTATGCCAAGGACAAATGCTATTGCGTAATCCTGCTGCATCACATTCCCTGAGGAATCCTTGCATTTAACATAGTAGCTGTAGGCCTTGTCCTCTGTCAGCGTAAGTGCCTTTGTGTGGTATGTCTGGGAGTCAGTAAAAAGCCCTTCCATGCTGTTGAAGCCCAGTCCCGAGTAGGCGCTGTACCGGCATTCCGCGTTCTCGTTGGTCACTACACTCAGCTCGATATTGCTGTAGCCAACCCTTCCGCTTGGCGAGTGGCTTATGACTGAAGGTGGCGTGGAATCCGGGTCGCTCACAACCATCCTTACTGCTATCTCGTGGTGCTCTGTGTCAGAAGATGCGCTTATTACCCCTATGAACTGTCCTGTATTGGCGTTGTTGAGGGTTACGGCCACGTTTACAGTCTCTGTAGTGCCGGAATTAAAGGGGGTTATGGTTTGTGGCGTTATTGAGACCTGCGATAATGGTATTGTCTGCAGGCCGTCTGTCAGAAGGCTGCTTAGGGCAATGCTTATGCTGCCTATGTCCGCCCCGTTGTTCGTCAGCGAGAAGCTTCCGGAGAACGTTCCTGTCCTGTTGGCTTCAATATCCAAGAAGTCATCATTTATTGCGAAATCAGCATGGACAGAAGGAAAAGAGATTATTAAGGAAGCTACTAGTATGATACAGAATACTATTTCTCGTCTGCGGGCTATTCCCAAGTGTACACCTCTTTCCTTTTAATGCTGCAACTAACAGCATCTACTTTAGTCTTATATCTACTCAAGGGTATTATTTCCCCCGTTAGGTACCTGCTTAAAGAGACACGAGTTATCTATAAAAAGTTTTCTATATATAAGTATCACTCAAAAGTTGCTAAAATATCTGTTTTTTAAGTCATATCTTTAGCAGCCGCAGTGCATATTCTGCTTCTAATCTTCAGCTATTGCTTCCTTTTGCCTATTGCCAGCCCTTTTTCTCCTACAACAGCCCCATGGTAGTACTTTGCAGTCCTGCCGCACTTCCCCGCATAGATAATCTTGATTATGTTGAAGCTGCTGTCAAACCATATGTTCTCTATGCAGCCTTCATACGCTTCTCCGTAGAAGCCGTCCTGCAGCTGGTCCTGGTTGAACAATACGCCAGTGTTAGCAATATCCTCCACAGAAACTATGCTGAGGTAGTCTTGGCCATTGACGTTGATGTCGAAGATGTTCACTCCTGAGTTCCCTTTGTTTGGGTCTCCTGGCTGGTCTTCTGTTGCTCCTTTGCCGTTTTCCCTGCCGAACTGCTCGGTTGCGTAAGCTAAGGGCAGCAGCAACAGCAGGACGATTGCTATCAAAATGGTTTTTTTCATTGGTTTTTGCCTCCTTTTCTTTGAAATAAAACTCTTAACCCCCTATTAATCCTACAAGTATTATTATAGATATTACCCTCAAGGCAGAATATACTATGAACAGAAAGAATAGCCCCATAAAAACATAAATTATCCAACTGGCCCAATTAAGGACTTTATGTTTTTTAAGCACATCAAGAACCCATCCGAAGGTTAATGAAATCAGACTAACTATAAGAACAAAAGGGAAAAGAAAAAAATTAAACAAAAACAACCAGGTGAAGAGGAGCGTTAGGCTTTCAAGTATAGTACTATACTGGCTTGAAATCGAAGCCGAAACTAAAAAACAAACTACGGATATATTTATAAGTAATAAAAAAACCATTAAAACAGAAAACCCAAATATTCCAAATTTTTTAGCATTAGAAAGTTTAGGGAATTGAATATATTTCTTGCTGATTTTATCTATGATTAACCCAAATACTGTACCCATAACTAAGCCTACAAGTAAATATGACAGTAGATATGCCTTAAAAGCAAAATCTGTCAAATCTAAGTCTGGCCATATGGTGCCTAAAAACAGTTTATAAGGCAAAATGGAATAAATAATCGGTATGCTTCCGATTAACAACCCAATAACCCCCCCCTTCTGCCAATATTTTAATCTACTCCAGAACCTTCTAATTTTCTCAAGCTCCTTCATCCAAACAGCCTCCTCGCCCAACCAATTAGCCTGCTGAATACATTAATAGTCCCTTTGCTGCAGCCATAATCCAATTGGTCTTCATCTATTTCGGGCATGAAATTCAGAATCTCATAACATGAGCAGCCATATGTTTTGCTAAAGGGAACAGCGTTATCTATGATCCCTTTTCCCTTTGGATTAACGCTTTCAAAGTATCCATCCCCATCAATGTCAGCGTAATGTTTGGACTTAAGGTAAATCCTGGGTACTTCTTCAGGCAAAACACTAAACTGGCACCTGTCCTCAACATCCAAAACCCCATCATTATCGTCATCAGGGTCACAAGCATCGCCTAAGCTGTCTTTATCAAAGTCCTCTTGGTCTGGATTAAAATCATCAGGGCAGTTATCCGCGGAATCAGACATGCCGTCCAAATCAGAATCTGGCTCTGGGAATGTATAATTCCCTGTAATGGTCATATTGTCTGGAAGCTTGACCAAATCAGTTTTTCCATCGCCATCCAAGTCTATTCTCATCACAAAACTAGGATTTGTGGCTGTAGCATTAACGCTTGCGATTGTATCTTCTGTTATTTCTACATCAATATATTCTACATTAAACAGAGTAGACTCCTCCCGGTCGTATCTGTTTATAACAAAGTCAAATTGACCATTATCTGTTGCTTCTATCACGAATAGTAAATCTTCAGGGGTTACTATACGAGCAAACTCCGGACCTATATCTGAAGGCACATAAACATAAGTCCCATTGATGTCCGCTTCTATATAGCTTTCTTCATTAAGACCTATATGGTTTCCAAATCCATCATAGACATGCAGGTCTACAGGGCTATCCACGCACGCATCAAAATAAGGAGGATTCGGGTCATTCCTCCATTCAAGGGGCTCTTCCCACACATTTGGACCAAGCAGAATCTTTTTATTTTTTGGGCTTTGTGGCCCATTAATTCCGAGGTTTATAACTTCCTCCTTTTTTCCCCAGTGCCCAGCAAAATCAAGCCATGAAGTAGAATCATCTATCTCAGTAAGACCAAATCCGAAATCAAGAGATAATTTTAGACCAGAAGATGAAGTTTCATCTCCAATTGTCGAGCAAAATTTATGCTTTCCATGGGATGCCCAGTTCCCATGCCCACCCTCTGTCACATATACTTTTGGATGTGTACTATCCACCTTCTCGAGTTCATCCCATTCATAAGTTTCCCCCCCTAAATGGAAAGAGTAAGTTGCACTTTGTGGCTCTTTTGTCGTTTTGTCTAGCAAAATCTGCACAACTTCCCAATCCCCTTCGTGATTATTATACCAGTTATTATAAGGATAAAATAACCAATATTGCAGAACAATATAACTGCCAACTTCAACTTGGCGGCCATAAACATTATTTTGGTAGGATTCAAAGTCAGACGCTGGTGGTACTTTGGGGAATAAAAATCCCGGTTCAGCATTAACCATGTCTAAATAATGGAAACTACTCTTGTCCTCTAAACTACCAACTGAAACAGGTCGAGAATCAACGATGTAACTAATTGGATATATTTTCAAATCACTCCACTCCAGTATGCTGTCAATCACTTTCGGCTGATAAAGCTCATCAGGGTGCAGATATAAAACCGGAGAATATTTCTCCAAAAGACTTTCCTCAACTCCCCACCTCAGCTTGTCAATCTTCCCAGTCTCAGTCGTCCAGAGGAAAATGCCTTCCCAGTCAAGGTCGCCAGTGAACGGCCAGTAGTACTCCTCAAGTATGCCGTCGCTGCCTCTTCCTGTTGCCAAGGCCAAGTCCTGGTCAAGCTTGTATATCGTGTTTGTTGCTCCCTCAGAAACCCAGATGTTGCTGCCGTCCCATGCAATGCCTCTCACGCACCTTTGGTTTGCAGGCGTGGTGAAAGAGCCAAGAATTGCGCCGTCGCTCTTCCTAAGCTTGTAAACCCTGTAGTTTGTGCCGATATCGCACCTGGCTGCCCAGAGATACTGCCCGTCATAAGTAAGGTCATGGACCCACGATGATGGTGCAGGGATTGATCCAATGTCCTGCATTGTTGCAGGGTTAAACTTATAGATTGGGCCTGAGGGGTATTGGAAGTAGTAAAGCATGCTACCATCATACGCTAGACCATTTGCTATGTTCCTCCTTGGGATTGTGTAATAGCTTATGACCTGACCGTCATCTGGGTTGAGCTTATACAGCCGGTTATTGTAACTTGCATATTCATCACTGTAGAATAAGTCGCTGCCGGCAAGCTTAATCCCTGCCTCACCAGCAGGCCTCGGCGTGGGAAGCTGCTTCACAAGCTCATAGTCAGAAGGGCTTCCTCCTGAGAGAGGCGCAGGACAGTCGCTAGGACAATAATCATAGGTTTCCATCTCATCGCAGTAGCCATCATTGTTGCAGAAGTTCAGACTCTTTGAAAATATTTCTTCGCTACCGTGGTAAAGTTTCAGGTAGCGGCTTTCAGAAGTATAAGGCGCGGAAGCTGTGAGGTTTGCATAGCCTCCATTAGGCTCAAGTTCCATTGCACAACTCCATAAAGCATTATCGAAGCTGTCAGCCACCTCTAGCACGTAGCTGCCACCTTCACATTCCTTAACCTCGCCGCCATTCAGGAATATCCCTGCATCTATAACTTTATCGTCAGGAAACACGAAAAGGTTGATGTCAATAACATCAGAGGCTGAAACTAACCCTAAGCAGAGGATGAAGGCTGCCAGCAACAAGAATAATTTCGCTTTAATTTTACCACCACACTTTTAGCTAAAGGTGTTAATGGTGAAAAGTATATATAATTTGCGTGAGCATCTCTGAGTGGTAATAAGCGAAGAGACCAGTACCTTTAGCAGCCGCAGTGCAACTCAAGCCTCAGGCTGTCCGCCAAAAGTAGGTAACTTCTGGAAAAAGAGTCAGCAGCCGCCTTTGCTTCGGACTAAAAGCAGTTATGGCCATAAAGAGGATTATCTCGGAACAGGACAGCTTCTAACTACGCCCTTTCACGGATTTGAACTCTCCAACAACCATTCCCATAAAGGGACCAAAGAAATATCTCCCTCCTTCCCTTTAGTATCCAAAGTCAATATAACCAGTTCTTTAGCCTTCCCAAACTGCTTTTTGAATTCAATGAGGGACCTTACTTCCCTCTCATCAAGCTTGTCAGTAAATGAAACATTTATTGCAGTCAAGGAATTATCCTTATTCTTGACAATGAAGTCAACTTCACCCTTGCCCTTCCAGTAATAAACTGTCTCCTCCTTGCGCAACAATTCTGCCCTGACGCAATTCTCAGCAAGCCTTCCAGCATCACTGGAAAATCGCAGCCCAACAATATTGCGCAGTCCGCAGTCAATGGCATAGCTTTTCTTTGGGAGCTGGGAAGTTTCCTTTAGGGAATATGAAAAATGATTAATCGGATGAATCAAGTATGCATCCTCGAGATAGGATATATAATCATTTATGCTGTCTATGGAAAGCCCGGTAAAGTTTCTAATCTTCCGTATGGTATAGGGATTTGCTATATTTGTAAGCAGGTAAACAGCCAGGCCTGTAATCTTCTTTGCGTTGATATTATGTCTCTTGACAATATCCTTGTATATTATATCATCAAAGTATTGCTTCAGCAGTATTCCCTTTAACTCTTTCTCTTTGAAATAGACTTCTGGGAACCCGCCAGATTCAAGATAATTATTTAACTCATGCAAGATTATGCTTTTTGTTCTTGTGTCCTGCCCCTTATGGCTTATCCCCGCAAACTGCAGGCAGCCCCTAAAGGAAAGCGGGTATATTGTGAAAGTCAGGTTCCTGCCAGTCAGCAATGCTGAAAATTCTCCCTTCAGCAAGGCCGCAGAAGATCCCGATATAATGAATTTTACATTTTCGCGGAGATCATAATGCTTCTTTAGGAATCTTTCCCACCCTTCTATGTTTTGTATTTCATCAAGGAAAACAAAGGCATCCTCCTTAGGATTCTTTTGCTGGCGATAGAATGCATAAATTGATTCTAATGTCTCCTCCCTTAAGGCTTCATCATCAAGATTAACATATAATATTTGTGAGGGCTTGTATTTTTTTAGGAGAGAATCTATCATCTGGTACATTATGGTTGACTTTCCCCCCCGCCTTATCCCGGTTAGTGCTATAATCTCCCTTTCAGGAAGAGCCTTGAAAATAATCGGGTTGATTGCCCTTGGAATTCCCTTTAAAGCTTCTGGGACTTCTTTTTCTGCCCACCATGGGTTCCAGTTGCTTAAATCTTCGATATTCATGGTTTTGCTAAGTGCGTTCTTATTTATAAAGGTTGCGATTGAAACGTTCAGTTTATGCGTTTTTTGAACGTTACGTTCTGACACTTCAAGGGTGTAAGTAACTTACTTCCTTTATAAGGGATCATTACACTCGGCTGGATCTTGAAACTCTGTTTTCATCGAAGTAAGCAGCCGCCTTTCTTCGGACTAAAAGCAGTTATGGCCATAAAGAGGCTTATCCCGGAACAGGACAGCTTCTGACTACGCCTTTTTAGGGATTTTGACTCTCCAACAGCCATCTCCACAAAGGGACATAAACAATCTTCTTACCATCAACAATTTCCTCACCAGCCATATCTTCTGTAACAACAAATCCAGTCTTCAGCTTAAAGGCTTCCATAGCACCCAACAACCCCTTTATCTCTCGCTCTTTTATCCCATCAAGCGTATAAGAAACTTGTATTGCCCTAGTTACCTTCTTTCCCTGCTTGACTATAAAATCACATTCTCCGGCACCCTTGTAATAGTAGAGTTCACTATTCTGCCTTACAAGTGAAAGAAAGACAGCATTCTCAAAAAGCCGGCCTATGTTCTCGCTGAACCTAAAGCTCACAATATTAATCAAGCCAGAGTCAATCCCATAAACCTTTCTGGGGTTTATCTCCTGCTCCTTAAGGGAAAAAGAGAATTTAGGAATAAAAAAGACAAGCTGCGTATCTTTCAAGTACTCAGAGAAACGCTCTATGCTGTCCAGGCTAACCCCTATGAACTTTGATACCTTTCGGTAAGAGATCATTGAAGAAAAGTTGGTGAGGTAGTACTTTGCAAGGCCCTTCAGTTTTTCAGTTTTCCTAATATTGTGCCTTGCTGCTATGTCCCTGAGTGTTATGTCTTCAAAGTACCTCCTTAATATCTCCTCCTTCTCGCCCCTGAGAGTTACCAAGGGAAACCCGCCGAATTCAAGATATTCTCTCAACAGCTGCTTGATTTTCCTCTTTTTGTTAATAACATCAAGTTTTTCTCCTACATTCAGGCCCCTAAACCTTAAGAACTCATGGAAACTGAGAGGATAAACTTTCTGCTCCACCCACCTGCCTGTCAGCAAGGTGCCAAATTCACTGCTTAGCAAATCAGAAGTTGAGCCAGAGACAAGGACATGAGCCTCCCCTTTCTCGTGAAGCGCCCTGACAAAACTTTCCCACTTAGGAACCTTCTGGACTTCATCAAGCAATACCCATGGCTTGCCTTCGGGCTTCACTATCTCAAGATAGGCATCATATATGCTTTGCAGAAACTCCAAAGAAAGCCCATCAGCAAATCTGGGCTCTTCAAAATTAACAAACAGGAATGAAGTTGGCCTTGCTCCAGCCCTAATTTGGTTTTTGATAAACTGCTTTATTATTGTAGACTTGCCGCTTCTCCTGACACCAGTTATGGCAACGACCTGTCCGGTTTTTGCGAGCCTATTTATACGCTCAAGATATTCAGGCCTATCTATTCCTGTCTCCGGGTCATTCTTCCAAAAGTTCCAGCTATCCAATACGCCAATGATTTCTTCGCGATTCATATGTTTTTAAGGGCATAACAGGTATATAAGTATATCGGTCACTTTAAGCCATTTTTGAACGATATAGTTTGACACTTTTTAAAGGCATATAAGCTAGAAATTCCGCTAGCTTTTTTTGGTGTGGAACAAAGCCCAGGGAATAGTTCAGTCTTCCAATATCATCTGGGAATTTCACCCTAAAACCCATTCAACCTTAACAAACGAGCCGGCATCCATCAGTATAATCTTTAGCAGCCGCAGTGCAAGTCTCAGCGTTTGAGACTCGTGCTGTCAGTCCGTAACTTCTGGAAAAAGAGTCAGCAGCTGCTTCGGACTAAAAGCAGTTATGGCCATAAAGAGGATTATCCCGGAACAGGGCAGCTTCTAACTGCGAACTTTCACGGATTTGAACTCTATGAATACAACCTTCATGTAAATTATAGATAAAACGCAACAATTTTGTTATCATAATTGATAACATTAGACTAACGAAATCTTTAAAAACAAGAACACCCTCACTTAAAGCATGAAAGGGACAGAATTCATAGGGAACCTGTACAGGCTTGAAAAGCCGACATTCACAATAAAGGACGCAGCAAGGATTATAGGGAAGAATGAGAACTACACAAGGCTTTTCATAAACCGGCTAAAGAAAGGCGGAAGAATCAAAGAAATAGAAGGAGGAAAATATACAATATTGACTGAGCCTTTGCCAATAGCGTCAAACATAATCTTCCCATCATACATCTCATTCATTACAGCATTAAGCTATTATGGCCTAATAACCCAGCTGCCCCTTGTGATACTTGTTGCATCACTGAAGCCAAAGAAAGGCCTTAACATAATGGGCCAGGAAGTGAAGTTCATAAAGTTAAGCAAAGAACGTTTTTTCGGCTACAGGAAAGAAAAGGTACAAGGGAAATTCATATTCATCGCAGAGCCAGAAAAGGCAGTCATTGACTCCCTGCTGCTCCCAACATATTGCCCTATAGGCGAAGCATACAACGCCATAACTTCAGGGGAATTAGGCAAGGCCAAACTTGTTGAATACTGCCTTAGGGTCAACTCTAAAGTCGTTGCAAAAAGGCTTGGCTATTTCCTTGAGAAAGCAGGGCATGAGCCCAATAGCGAGCTTATCCATGCTATAAACACCAGCTACGACAAGCTTAATCCCTCTCTCCCATCAAAAGGCAAGAGGGACAAGAGATGGAGGCTGATAATAAATGAGGCGGTATGATGCTTAACAGGCAAGAATTGGAAAAACTAATGCCTATAGTCGGCTTCACGACATGGCAGATGGAAAGAGATTACCTGCAGCACCTTTTCCTTCTATTCCTCTCCAGGAGGACAAAGGGGGAGCTTGTGTTCAAGGGGGGTACAGCACTGCAAAAGGCCTTCAGCCTAAACAGGTTCAGCATTGATTTAGACTTTACCCAAGTCAAGGACATAGATACAGACTCCCTGGTAAAAGGCATAGCCTCAGACCTAAAGGCATTTGGGTTCAGTACAAGCTATTCCTCAAAAAAGAAAAAGATGAGCATCTGCTATAATCTACAGGTCCAAGGGCCATTATATGATGGACGGGAAAGAAGCCTCGCCAAACTTCTGATTGAAATAAGCCTCAGGGAAGAGCTGGTCCTAGAGCCAGAAGTGAAAGAGATAGTCCCTGCCTATCCGGACATACAGCCTTACCTTGTTACAGTGATGGATATTAAAGAGATGCTGGCAGAAAAGATTAGGACTCTGGTGACAAGAAACAAGGCCAGGGACCTTTATGATACCTGGTTCATGCTAAAAAAGGGTGTCAAGCTCGATAAGAAGCTTGCACAGAAGAAGCTTGACTACTATGGGTTCGGCTACAATAAAGAAGAGATAAAGAAAGCTATAGGGGACTATAAGGGAATCTGGGAAAAAGAGCTGAAGCTACTGCTGCAGAATCCCCCACCATTTGATGAGGCTTCCGAAGCGGTAGTTAAGGCAGTATAAGTGGCCTTGCAGTGTGGAAAATGGGGTGCTTTTCCCCTTTTTCCGGAATCCAAAAGTGTAGATTCCAATATTTTTTCCGCCTTTTATTTTTGAATAGAAGCCAGAATTGCATCTTATGCATCAGTAGATTGCAATGCTTTCTTCTGCAACAATGGGGGCATTGCAGGCTTCTTAAAAAAATATTGATGAATTCACAAGCTCTTTAGCTTAGGGAAATAATTTCAGGACTCTACAAGTGAAGGATTTGCATCCATAGAAAAAACACCAGCCCATTACGATGTCTCCTTCTGGTGCTATTGCCTTTTTTTGTCTGCCAGCCCCTTTTTCCGTTCCTTCCTTATTTTGAATGCCAGGAAGAAAACTGCCAGTACAACTGCGTAGAATACTATGCTTCCCAGGGGAAGCTTCTTGCCTCCAGGCTTGACATTGATTATGCTGCTTGCCTCATATGTCCTTTTCTGGCCGTAGAATACCCTCCCGCTTGCAACATACCTTCCGGACTCTTTCGGGGTAAAGAAGAAAGTGAAATTTATGCTTTCTCCGGCTTCCACCACCTGCTCGTCCGATTCCAGCTCCTTGTATATCACGTCACCTTTAGCTATCCTCCCCCTGAACTGCCCGATTGTTTTCTTCTGTCCCGTATTGAGGAATATGGCATCAAGCTGTATGTTGTCCCCGGTGTACGACCACACCTTGTTAACAATCTTCTCCAAAGTACCATCTTCCCTTAATGCTCCAGGCTCCAAGATGTCAAAAGTAAGCGTATCGGCGGCAAGGCAGTCCTCTTCTGCTACAACTGCCCAGTACTGGCCATAGTTGAGGTCATCAGTGGGAACTTCCACCTCCACCTCCTGTGTTAAGGTTGGAAGAATCATGCCTTCTTCAAATTTTACAAACTTGACAATTGACCTCTGCTCAACGTCCCAGATTTCTATGTCAATTTTTGGAATCACCCTTACATTCCCCTCATTTCTTATGTTTGCCTTGAATTTTAGCGGCTCGCCCTTTTCCACGCTGCCCACTGAAAATCCCCTCACCTTGCACTTGAATGACTCAATATCCGTTATGCCAATCCCTACGACAACATTCACTGCAACTTTCACCCTGCTCAGCATCTGGCTCTCTTTGTTTTCTGTTATATTTGGGCTTACCATAATCTTTATCTTGCCGTTATAAACTCCGTTAGGGATGTCTTCCGGAGGCTGGACTTTTATAAGGTACCTTGCAGGGGCATCTTTATTGACATATAATGGCGTTGTTGGCTCAAAGCTGATCCATTTTGAAATCTCGCCTTCTATTGTTGCGTTTACGAACCCTCCTTCTTGCGAGCTGGAACTTACATAAAGAGGCATTTCAGCATATCCTCCCCTCATGACATCCATGACAGAAATCTGCGCTGGGCTTACCCCTATATCTGCTGCCATGCATAACTGTAATGATAGTAATGCAATTATGATTAATAAGATGGCTCCCCTCATATACTTTCCTCTTTTCTTCTTAAATATAAAAGTTTGCATTTTAGGCACGTAATAAGCCAGCAGCCGGATTTCTGCATCTTTGGATGTCTGCTGGGCAGTCTTCGGCAGGCTAAGCCTTTAATCCTGGCCAGCAGCTAAAAGCCGCAAAAGACTTCCACGCCGGCAAGCCCTAAAAAGCTGGCTGCCAACTTTTACCAAGGACAAGCATTTCATGCTCACCCTAAGTTCCCCTGCATGACTATTGTTCCTAAGCACTGCCCCTCTACCCCGCTGGGAACCTGCAGCTGCCAGTAAGTGTGATTATAAGCATTGTCCGAATCGTCGTCAGTCCTCACCATGAGGTTGAATTCCGTGATTACAGTTGGGGATGAGGCCAATGCAGTCTTCTCTTCAAAGGATCCTGATGCAGTGTAATTATACCTTTCGTTGCTTATGGTTATGTTCTTGATTCCTCCGTCGGTGCAGTTAAGCGCATTGCCGTCATCCTGGTATTGGGCATAGCCATAGACTGTCAGGTCAAGCCTTACATTGCCGTTGTTTGTTACTGTGATTGTCTTTTCTCCGGATATGCTCCCTACATTCAGGCTGCCATAATCAACAGTTGGAGTTACTGAAAGCGCAACAAGCTCGCTTATCCCTATGGTGTCTGTATTTGAGCCTTTCTGGTTATAGGAGTCTGTAGCGGTAATGTTGCATTCCCAGTCATCGGTGTTGTTGTTTGCATAATAATTAACCTCAAAAGTGCAGTGCATGCTCTTTTCTGTTGCGCTTATTGCTGTAACAAAAACACAACTATTATTGCTGTAATGGGTGTTGTTGTCATCTGCAGAATCTTCAGATGCTGTCAGCCTGTCGTAGAACACTGCTGTCGCGTTTACAACATCCCCTGCCCCGTCCAGGTCCATCACACTGCCGTTGCACATGACTTTCCTTTTAGCCCCTGCATTCAGCAGCACGGTTGAATTGCCTTCGTCAATGTCCACATTCCCAACTACAGGCGCTGTTATATTCTTTGTGAGCGTCATGTCAGGCATTATGTCATATCCTGCTCCCGTGACCAGCAATGTTACAGGCCCGGAATAATACTTGCTGTTGTTGTCAAGCACCCTTGCAGTAATGTTGTCCCCTATGTCGCAGGGGCTGCTTAGGAGCTCGCAGTCAATCATGTATATGTTGTCAGCCCCGCTGTTTCCGCTCGGACCTATGATGTCTGTCTCATTATCCGTCATGCCATTATCTGTCTTGTAAAGGATTAAGGCCCATTCATTTGCTTCTGTGCCGTCAAGCGCATCAAACACTCTTCCGATTACGTAGTGTGCCGCGCTTGCATTTCCTACTAGCAGGATAGACAAAACTGCGATAAGCACAATGAGCCTTATTTTCATTTTTTTGGCAAGGATACTCCGTCAGCTTGCTGCGGAGAGGAATTGCCAAACACCTCCTTTGTTTTTTCTTTGCCTCAACTTTCGGTAGTCAAGAGTTGCCATGTTATCGTAGTTCATGCCCCACTAGCTTGCTATGGGGTTCTTGACATCTGACCTCTTTTTTATCCTGTCGGGATGAAATAACTTGGTATGAACATGTTGTTGAATTCACGGAGAGTGAAATTAGTGCTTTCTATCACTGAAACTTCATAAATCTCTCCTGGCCTGACTTCAAAGTCAATTCCCAGCCCGCCAAATGCATTAACATAGCCTATGCTTTCCTTGCTTGACGAGTTGTAATATGTGATTGCATCAGCATGGGGTATTGCCCTCAGCACGTCTGAGGCCTTTTTAAGGCTTGTCCTTTCCGGCAGCATAATGTAATTCTTGCCCTTGCCGTCAGCCTTTAATGTAAGCGGGTAAACTAAGTGGGTTATATTTGCTATAATCACTTCTTCAGGCTCTATAGCTTTTCTTATAGGGACCCTTTGGGATTCCGCGATTATCTGGGCAGCAGCATAGAGTGCTATCAGCAGAATTACAGCCAGCAGGTATGCCCATTTCCCCATACTATTATCTACCTCTCATCCACTTAAATATGTTTTTGTTCCTGGCGATTAGGAATATAAGCAGTGCAGAGGCTGAAAGAAGCGCGGCCATCCCAACAATGTCTTTGAATGGCGGGAGGAATTTTACTCCTGGCAGCGAAGTGAGGCTTTCTATCTTCCGCTTGATGGAGGGAATGGCTTTTTCTGATTCTTCCTCCTCCACTATTGCTGCTTCTGCCCCTATTGCAAAAAGCGAAAGCCCGGGGCTTTCGGCCCTGAATCCCATATGCCCCTCTTCATCTTTCTGCAATGAGGTTGGAAGCCTGTTCCATTTCCCTTCCTTATACCTGTACATTGCAACTGTTTCTGCCCGTCGGGTTTTCAGCCATTCTTTATTCACCCTGAAGTCTATTTTGACACTCTTTAGATCATCATCCCTTATGCTGTCCTCCACTTCTATGAACCTATAGGCCTCAACAGGCAGCTGCCTTGCGTAGTCTGGCTTTTCAGGCATCTTCCTGACTTTCACTGGCTTGCCGCTGATGTCCTTCCGGGCTTCTATTATTATCTTATCTATGCCTATTTCCGGATCAAAATCCTTGATTACCACAGGCTTGAAACCGCCCATGGCTTCTCCTGCCTTGTTGAAGATTACTTGTCTTGAAGAGCCCTGGCTTTCTTTCCCTACAAGCACCTTTGTCTTCGGGCCTTCTACTCCTGAAACAGAAGAGTAGAGGTAATAATGCTTTGGCGGGAGAGTTTCATTAGGGCTTTTTACTGTATAGCTTACATTGAAATCCTTCCCTGAGAAGTTCCATCCCAGGATGTAATAGCCATCATTGCTTAGCAGGTCTATGGCTGAGCCTCCAAGGGAAAGTATGACCCAGTCTTTTGGCACGAACTCATAGAACATCCCGCTGCCTATTCCATTCTCCAGCGCAACGCCTGACCTGACTTCAATTTCAGCTGATGCAGGCACTTTGTTCTTCTTGCATCCCGGACATAAAAGCTCCTTCCAGAATATTGCGGATGTCAGGACATCAAAGCTTTTTGAAGAGCTTGAAGTCTCGTTGCCAAGGCTTTCTGCGCTTGCGTTTATCAGGTGAGTGCCTTCAGGAAGCCCTTCAAGAATTAGGCTGTAATCCGAGCAGTTCTCGCATAATAAGCTTTCATTGCCGCCGTCCAGCGAATAGCTTATCCTTGCCGTATACAATGATTCAATGCTCAGGTTCACGGCTGCTGAATTATACACCTTGCTCTCAGGCTCTTTTATCCATACTATTGGCATTAGCTGCATGCCCGGCATTAAGTCATAGCCTTCTCCTGTTGTCCTTACGCTTACAGGAGAGGCAAGGTGGTTGTATGCTGCAGGCACTTCAGCTTTTATTACGTCGCCTATTTTCCATGCATGCCCTGGTATTGACTCGGCGTCGCAGCAGTACATGTTGTCTTCCGGGCCTATCTCGCAGCTTTCGTAATTATTCCTGTCGCCCACATAGTAAGCGTTCACTATCATCCATGCCGCATCGTAGCTGTCAACGCTGTTGTTTACCTTGCCGCACACCCAGTGCACTGCCATTGCAGAGTGCGCACTAAGCAGGACTGCCATCAGCAGCATTACAAGCCTAATTCTGTGTCCAGTTTCCACTTTCAGTTACCGATACTTCATATCCTTTTGTTATAAGGATTCCAAAGTTTGTGCCTATGCCCCCCCAGATGTCTATCCAGCCTTCCGGCTTCTGAGTGGCAGCATTCCAGTTTGTTACCGCATCTGCATTAGAGACATTGTTAAGGAGCTGGGATGCTGTAGCCAGTGACGTGTTGGCCCACATGCCTGCCCAATTCTTCCCGAAGCTTGTTGAGTTCTTTGTGAGATTTATTTTTACAGGAGATACTACTGTCCCTGCAAGTGTCCAGTTCACTCTTTGGTAAGTGCTGGAGTTGACATTCAGCTCGTAGCCTTCCGCATCCTTTAATGGGAAGTTGCACGTTGTGCTGGTGCATACTTCAGGGCATGTTGCAGTGTTGCACGTTACCCCCCTTTGTATGGTCGCGTTCCACAATGTTATTGTTGTCACGTTCTCCATGCCGCCTATAAGCTGCTGCGCCTTGTGGAGGTAGGTGGAGTTTAATGGCAATGCGAACCAGTTCTTTGTGGTGTTGTAAGGCGCATTAGGCTTCCTCTGGAACTCGTAGTCCAGCTTGCCTGTAACTACAGTTGTGATGTTGGTTCCCCACTCATTTACAGAGGCTACTTTGTAGAACAGCTGCGTGTAGTTGCTTGCGTTGCTGTTTTCATAAGATGGGGTGGAAGTGTTGTCCATCCTGGTGAAAGTTGAGCCCATATCAGTTGATGCGTAGATGTCATAGTATTCTGTCCTTTCTTGAGTGTTCCACCTTAATGTTACGTTCTGCCTGTTTATGGCTCCAGTAAGCGTGAGGTTGAACCATACAGGGGCAGGAGGAGGCGTGGACAGGTTTACGGTTATGTTGGCCTTCCCAAACCCGTAATAGTTCCCGATTCTTGAGGCATTGACCTTAACTTCGTACTGCCCTTCCTGGTTTGTCTGGAACTCCGCCTCGTAATTTGATCCTGAGGCAGTTACTGTTAGCGGGGATGAAGTGCCGTTAGGGTAGATAAGTGTGCAGTTTATGCTGCTTCCATTTGTTAGCCCAGTGACATTTTCAGCATCATGATCCTTAACGTAGATTGAAAGCCTGACATTGCCTGGAGACGTGGAGTTCCAGTAGTATTGTGTGTCATTCGGCCTTACGAAGACCCCAAGCCTTGTCTTTACGCCCCACATGAATATGTTTTGTATTAGCTTATTCCTTTCAGCAGCCGAGATGCCATCGATAGAGTATGGAATGTAGAGTGTTTTTGAGCCGTTGGTGCCATTGTCGCTTCTCTCGTCAAATGATACTGCTGAAGAGTATTCCTTGTAGTCTTCCCATCTCATAAGGGAGGTTCCGTTTGCTGTTGAGTTTGGGAGTATCCTGTCCTTGTATAAGGAGCCTGAGACTGTTATGTTTGCCGATAATTTTCCGCCGTATCCTTTAGATACCATATGCTTATAGTATCCGGGCTCTTTCTCTATGTCCAGGCTGCCGCTTAGCTGGGGTTCTGAAGACACATTTCTTGTTCTCATTAATGCCAGCATGCTTTCAAGGGACCTGCTGTTGTAAACTTCATGGGCAAGCGCAGCGCTTTCAAGTATGAATGCCCCCCCTTCTTCCAAGTAATCAGAGATGTTGCTTATTTCTGAACTCGTGTTAAGCAGCCCGCCGTTCATCTTGTCCCCCGCAGTCCATATCACCAGGTCAGCAGAAGTCATGTTCCCTTTCAGCACAGATCCATTTACAGCTATGCTCCAGTTTTGTACGGAAATGTCAAGGCCGCTTATTGCCACTATTGCGTCCCTGAACTCCTGGAAGTTTGTGTCGTTGTAATCTGCGTCTCCTGCGTCATCATCTGCCACAATCAGCACAGTCTTGTTGTCGTCAGCCACGAACACGGATTCCGAGCTTTCATTCTCATATCCTTGCTTGGAAGCGTTTGCAGCAACATAATAGCCCCCTTCCGTGCCGTGAAGGGTTATTGAAGTCGTGAGGTTGCCCTGTGACGTGCTCCCAGA
>JBDRFS010000106.1:0-5038 GCA_043818535.1 Candidatus Woesearchaeota archaeon | reverse complement strand
AGGCAGGAAGTACTATCTTCACCAGACTTATGAGTATGAGGTTGAAGACAAGCCTTGTTCATTATCAAAAACCAGTTATTACAGGGGCATAGACTTGGGCATTTGCAGGGCTGCGGCTACGGTGTTGCTGCATCCTGGAGAAAACCCGGGTCATCGGCATGTAAAACTCTTTTTGCAGAAAGAGAAGAAGCAGAAGCTAAATTCTGTGCAGCAGAAGATTAAAAAAGCACAGCAGGAAAATAACTACAGGCTGCTTAAAACTCTGAGGAACAAGCGCAGGAACATCAGCGAATACTATGACCGGGTTCTTGCAAAGTCTATTGTTGAGCTTGATAGGGAAGTTCCTGACCTTTGTGTTTGTATTGGAGACTTGAAACATATAAGGAACATACAGTATAGGGGCAGTGGAAATAGGAAATTGAGGAAAATGATTAACCTGTTCTCTTTCCAAAGGCGTTCTTCTTATCTCCAGAATAAGTACAACGAGATTGGGACCAAGCTCTTGGTTGTCAGCGAGTATAAGAGTTCAAAAGCCTGTAGCTATTGCAGTTCAGAGGATACAAAACGCATATCTCAATCCAAGCTGATCTGCTACACTTGCAACAAGACTTACGATGCCGACATTAACGCTTCTAGAAACATTGCAGCAAGGAAGATGGGCACGAACAAAAGCTTCGTAACCTATCGGGCCGGCACAGAATCAACTGTGCATCAGGATGAACTGGCCCGGAGCGATGATTTCCTGCAGAGCAGGGATGAGGCTCAAAGCAGAGGGGTAGTCCGGGCGGGATCGACGCTCAGGACTTTAGTCCTGATGTAGTTCACGGCTTTGAGAATTAATGCAACAGAATGTTACATTTAAATGTAACAAATACTATACAAATGTTACGTTCATTCGTAACATACACCTATACCTCAGAAGTAGAGCTAATTCTATTTGTACCTTACCCTAGCTTCAATGTACTTTATGCTTTTTTCCTTCTCGTACTCTTTGATCCAATTGATTATATCGGATGCTGTGGCAGGAGCAGAAGGGAATATAACATAGTTTCTTACATGATGCCTTATCGATATGTTTCCCTTGGCTATGGCTGCAACATCATTGGTTAGCTTAGCATAGTAAGGGAAACAATCATCATCAAACTGGTCCCCGCTTGTGTCAAAGGAAGTCAAGAATATCTTTCCAGTAGGTTCCCCTTCATGAGGGGCCTGTGGATAATCAGGTACTCAAGTGTTCGGGAATCACCATCTACATCTACCACTACATCTATGCTGAATAGCTTTGACTCGTCAATATTCGTCTTGTATAATTCATCCAAGGATATAAGTTTGCTCATTTTATACTTCAGAGCTATTATAAGTTTATATACCTTGCGGAGTCAGGGGGGAAACGTTTCTAATTGCTTTGAAAAGCCACATAACGATTCATCTCAGGCTGCTAAAAAAAGAACAAAACATATAAACTTCCTCCCAGTTATTCTTAGCTATGATACTCGGAAAGATAGGAGGAAAGATTTCAACTGAATCATTCAAGTTCACCATAGAGAAGCCTCTAAAAAAGTTCGATTACCTCCAAATAATGCATCCTGATAATCATTACGTGCTTTCACAAGTATTAGACATAGAAAAGGAGCACGGAAAGACCGTTGCAATATGCGGCATTATAGGCTTTAGGGA
The DNA here is from genome assembly GCA_043818535.1 of Candidatus Woesearchaeota archaeon. GTDB lineage: Archaea > Nanobdellota > Nanobdellia > SCGC-AAA011-G17 > GW2011-AR17 > JBDRFS01. The sequence goes on along the minus strand of JBDRFS010000106.1, from coordinate 3,361 downwards.
CAAGAGGGGGATATTAAGAAGCCTCAGAAGCCCTTTTGACCCGGGAATAGAAGTATTAGTGGCAGATGATGACTTTGTTAAGGAAACTTTGGGATTGGAAAATAACAAGGGGGTATATTTCGGAACATTGGAAGGCAGGGAAAAGCTCAAAGTCTTCCTGGACATAAACAAGCTCCTTACAAGGCATGTCTTCATAGCGGGCAAGACAGGCACTGGAAAGTCCTACACAGTAGCCACAATACTTGAAGAGCTTCTAGAGCACAATGTCCCATTGGTGATAATAGACCCTCACGGAGAATACAGCACATTAAAGCAGCCTAATGCAAAGGACAGGAAAAAGCTTGAACACTACTCATTAAAGCCTAAGGGCTATTCAAACATAACGGAGTTTTCTCCAGACACGGAAAGCAACCCGGAGGCAAGAGCCTTAAAGCTCAGCAATCAGGGCATGACGCCTTCTGAACTTATACACTTGCTGCCGGCGAAGCTCTCTGCATCGCAGCAAGGGACATTATACTCAGCACTCAAAAACATGGGCAACAAGATAGATTTTAACGAGCTAATCTTTGAGCTTGAGGCTTCTGAAGAGGGCAGTGCAAAATGGACCCTGATAAACATCCTGGAATACATCAAGAAGCAAAAGCTGTTCTCCTCAACTCCAACATTGCCCTCTGAATTAGTGCAGGCAAGAAAATGCTCGATAATAAACCTTAAGGGAGTTGCGCCTGAAGTCCAGGAAGTTGTGGTATACAAGCTGGCATCAGACCTTTTCATGGAGAGAAGGAAAGGCAATATTCCACCGTTCTTCCTTGTTGTTGAGGAAGCGCAAAACTTCTGCCCTGAACGCAGCTTCGGGGAGGCAAAGAGCTCTTCAATACTCAGGCAAATAGCATCTGAAGGCAGGAAGTTTGGCTTAGGCATGGCAATAATCACTCAAAGGCCTGCCAGGGTTGACAAGAACGTAATATCCCAGGCTGCTACGCAAATAATCCTAAAGGTAACCAATCCTAATGACATCCGGGCCATATCTAATTCAGTTGAAGGCATCACCCCAGAAACAGAGAAGGAGATAAAGAACATTTCTATAGGCATGGCGATGGTTACAGGCATAGTTGACTTGCCCTTGTTTGTTGCTGTGAAGCCGAGAAGGAGCAAGCACGGCGGGGAAGCAGTCAAGATATTTGATGAAGAGCCCGCTGCCCAAGAAAAGGACTTTCTCGAGCAATCCAAGGAATTTGAGGAAAAAGGCGAATTGACGCAGGTGATAATGCCCAAGATATCAAAGAAAGACATTGAGCTTATGTCAGACAAGCCTGTCAAGGTTAAGACGACGCTTGTGCCTTGCCTGCTTTTGGCACTAAGGCAGGACAAGCAGGATTTCAACATACTTATAGACCTCAGCCAGGGAATCATAATTACTGACACAGAGCAAGGCTCAGGCTTTAGCCTGTCGGAGATGAAGCTGGGAAAAATATCCCCTCAGCAGGAGCGCGTCCTAAAAATAGCCTTGAAGCAGAGGGAGTTCTCTCCTGCAGACCTGTTTGCAAAATCTGGAGTGCAGTTTTCTGACCTCTATGACATAATAAATGTCCTTGTGAGGAAAGGGTATTTTGTAAAGGGAGAGGGCAACTCATTTTACCTGAGCAAGGACCTCTCTTCATTGGCTGAATTGAAGCAGTATGCCTGCTATGAAAAGGCAGACTACAAAAGGGTTGAGGCTGACAAGACATTAAAGCCTTCAATAAAGATAGATGAGGTCAAGCAGCTTCTTTGCGCTTTTGCAGAAATAAGGAATGTCAGGGAATGCTTCTTTGTGAAATATTCAACTTGAATTTCAGAACGATATCTTTTTTGCCAGCTCTATTTCAGAATTAAGCAATTCTTTATCTATATTCTCTTTAGGATCTTGAAACATGTCCCTCTCTTTCCTGTTGTTCTCTGCCATGTCGCAATATGACTCCAAACAAGACTCCTCCTTCTGAATCTCCCTCATCTTCTTCTCTTTAGCATAAGTCTCTACAATCACTGGCACTGACATCACTGCATTAAACTTTTCTTCTGGCCATGAGCCTTGTATGAGCTCACTCTTGTCAAACAGCTTTTTCCCGGATTTCTTCACCCTGAGCTCAAGCTCGTCATATAATGCCTCATAGTAGAACTGCAGCTCAGAAGTGTCTATAACATTAGTGTTGTAAAACTTTATATCCTCCTTGAAAAGCGTCCTGACTCCAGAGTAAATGTCCCTGACAAAGCAGCCAAATGCTTCCCTTATGCCGTTAAGCTTCCTGTAGAGATTTGAAGGAATTTCCAGGTTCTTTTTAGTTGCTTCCCTTACGTGATGTATGATCATGCCCATAAACAAGGAATCAAACACGTGATAAGCATATCCCTTTGCCACGAATGCTTCCAGGTAGCCTTCTTTGGAATCATCAACATCAGGCTCCTCTATTTCATCAAGCAAGTGGTCCAGTTCAAACTTTGGGGTCCAAACTACCTTTAAAGGGCCCTCTTTCTTGTCTTCATTTACTCCTATTGGGGCGGGGCACATAAGCTGCAGCTTGGAAAACTCAAAAGCCCCCTTATAATCAGAATAGTTAAGGCTTAAGTTATCCAGCCTCTTAAGCGTGTTAAGCTTCAGGTTCCATGCAAGCTTCTTATATCTTGCATAGTCCATTCCTGCTATAAAGCCCTTGCCTTCTACTGCATCCCTGCTAAGGCATATCTTGCCAGTAGAATATGCTACAGCCTGCTCTTTCATTACAGTGTTGGCTAACTTTTCCCTTATGTGCAGTTTTTGCTCAGTAGGATAGAATAATATCTTGTCTGAGAATTTTGCCCTAACCTTCCTTCGCATTTGTTTGCAGGCTATTTTTGCCATTTTAGTTAATAGGAGGGAACATCTCCTTAATAAAGCTTTTTGGTTTTTTGGCGACGGAGGATTGTATTTTAGAAGCACGCTTTTTTTCTCTTTTTTTGTGCGTGTGGGTTTGAGGAAGGGGATTATCAGTTCAGGCCGAAGACGCCGCTGCTTCAGCCCGGCGATGAAAGGCCTCTGCCGCGAAGCGGCACAATGTTGCCTGTTTTTCTTAGCTCTTTAGAGTGAGGCTCAGCCAGAACCCTAGATGTTTTCTTCTTGGAAGAATGGCTCAATACTCAGAAAATTAGCTACTTGACACTACTAGACATGTGTGTGCGCAGCGATTATAAAGTCTTTTTCTTTTTAATCCCACATTCCGCACCCTATTTGAACAGAATTTGTTATTTTTTTATTAAGTGAGGAGGTATGGTTCCATGTAGTTATTTCCTAGAATTTTTAGTGCTTTTATTCCTTCTGGTCGGATATTTTTGACCTCATATCTTA
>JBDRFS010000105.1:0-25098 GCA_043818535.1 Candidatus Woesearchaeota archaeon | reverse complement strand
AGCGTACAGCCTCCAACCCAGTGGCTTGCCCCTTCTGGAGGATAAAGCATCCTGTCCACCCTAAGCTTGTCCTCATAGCCGTACTGAAGGTAAATCGCATCCCTGTCCTCATCAAAAATGTGGTTCAGGTTTTCGCTCATCCATTCCGTAAGCCCATAGGCTGTTTCCTCTGCAGCAGGCTTAATCATTTTGTTGCTCTTAAGGAATTCATATTCCAAAAAAGCGTTCCATGCTATCATGCTGGAAGGCATCCCTCCGCCAAGCCTCTCACTCCCAATCAATTTGAAATAATAGTAATCATCTTCATCATCATAGCTTATGAAGCTCTTCCCGTCAAAAAGCATGCTTAAGGAATCATCATCATAATCAGTAATACTCCATCCGACAACATCATTAACTTCAACATAAAGCTGCACAGCAACCCTTGGCAAGTACATCCTCAAGGCGTCTTCCTCACTATAAACTTTTTTGTGCCATCCCTCTTGGGCAAACCCTTCTGGAGGGGAATCATAAGGGAAAGGCCTTCCTGCCTCAAGCAATCCCAGATAATATTCCAAATCTCCCATTACTCCCTCTAAGCGTGTTATCGGCACGCCATCAGGATATTCAGAATTATACCATACTATGTGCTCAAAAACATCAGTATTATCCTCTTGGAATCTCCTGTACTTCTGAAGTGCGAGACCTATAAGTATCTTCTCCCCACCACGATACACAGGCATTGCAACTTCCCTGCTAGGCAATCCCAAGTCCACTTCTGCAATAGAAACATCCTCTCCTGAAAAAGGGTCTTCCTTGGATAATGGGATATAATCCTTCTCAGCAGGAAGAGTCTTAGCAGGAATGACTTTCTTAGAGTCTACTTTAGTAGTTTCAACTGCTTTTATCTGCCCAGTGCTTTTTTGAGGAAAGATGCTCCTAAAAGGGCTGAAGAGCCCAGTCTTTTTTGTAGTAGCAGCCTGCTTCTCTTCTGCTACTTGCTTCTCTTCAGCATTATTATCCACAGGCTGTTCTGCCTTAAGTATGTCTTTCTTAAACCTCTTGCCAAAGTCCTGAAAGAAGGTGAACTTGCCGGTCATCCACTCCAACAGCCCTGCAGACGCAAAAGATGTGCAAAGGAGGGTTATTATAAGCAGTGCAAGCACTAGTTTGCCTTTCATACTGGTTATTAGCGGCTTCACCTATTTAAAAGTTGCTTATTAATAGTGCAGAATCTCACAATCTCCCAATTAAGAATCCCCCTTTGCGCCTCATGCAGCAGAAGGTTGCATGGCCTTCTTCGCAAGCAAGAAGTGGCATGACAGGCTGCTGAAAGATAGTAAGGCTATGCTACTCCAATCTTGTAAGAACTAAAGGCTTGTCCTTAACTAGGACAGTATGCTCAGCCTGCGAAACAATCCCTTTGGTTTCCTCAGGCAATTGAGGATAATGGTGCAAGATACCAGCCCTCTCCAATGTGACCAATGCAATGGAGCACTGCGGGAACTTCTTCTCCAAAGCTCTCTTGGAAAACGGCAAGCCCTTGTATTCCTTCTGGACATAAGAAAGAAGCCGCCTTGCAGAAGGCAGCCTCACAGGCCTGTCAATTACAAAGGAATATATGCCTGAAGGCTTCCCCTCCTTGATCTTGCCAGTGCCGGTAGTTGCAAAAGGCTCTATTGCTATCACTTGCCCTTCTTCTAAGACAGTAGTATTTCCATTGTCAAAATTAGGGATTGTCATTCCTGCATGCAGCTTGTAAGGCTCTATCTCATGGCCTGAAAGGTTCCTTATTGGAGCAAAGCCGTATGATGAAATTGCCTGCTGGATTGCCTTGCCTATCTCCCTTAATTCAGTTCCTGGCGTAGACAACTTTATAGCTTCCTTCAAAGCATCTTCAGAAGCCGCTATCAGCTCCTTATTATTGCCCAAGGTTAAGGCGGTGTCTCCAACTGCTCCATTCACATGGGCTCCAACATCTATCTTAAGGATATCCTCTTCCTCAAATAATGTTTCGTCATTAGAAGATGGCGTGTAGTGGGCAGCAATATGGTTTAATGACAGATTCACAGGAAATGCCACCTTTCCCCCTAATTCAAATATCTTTGCTTCAACCTTTTCAGCAATTTCCAATAGCTTTATTCCTGGCTTAGCTATCTCCTTGCCGTATTGCAAGGCTTCTGCTGCTATCTTTCCTGCCTTGATCCAGTCTTCCATAAGGGATGTTGAGAGGGTTGTACTTTATATGGTTTTCCCCCACAAACCTTATAAGCCTTTTACCTATCTTAAATTGCATGAAAGGCTTTATCCTCTACCCAACATACAGGATAATTAATGACAGGCCATTTGTCTGCCTATTCGGAAGGCTTGAGAACGGCGAAAGCTTTCTCACAATGAATTATTTCAGGCCTTATTTCTTCATAAAAAAGAAAGAACTGGAAAAAGCGTCCAAGCTTGAAAACTTTGAAAGCAAAAAAACCAACCAAAAGAACTTTAACGGGGAAGATGTGGTAAAGATAATAGCAAACATACCCTCAGAAGTCCCAAAGCTAAGGAAAGCGTTTGAAGATTCTGCAATAGAATGCTATGAGGCAGACATAAGGTTCGCATACCGCTACCTGATAGACCACAAGCTGCAGGGATGCGTGGAAATAGAAGGAGACTACGAGGCAACTGACACAATAGACCGAGTCTATCGAGAACCAGATATCAAGCCTTCTTCCTTCAAGCCAGAGCTAAAAGTGCTTTCAATTGACATAGAGACAGACAGCACAGCTTCTGAAATATATTGTATTGCACTGGCAACAGAAGAAAAGGAAGAGGTGCTGATGCAATCAAATAACAAGCTCAAGAACGCCACGTCTTTCAAAGACGAGGAAGACCTCCTGGAAGCTTTTGCAGAAAGGGTAAAAGAGATTGACCCGGACATAATCACAGGATGGAATGTCATTGACTTTGACCTGAAAGTCATACAGGAACGCTTTAGAAAAAACGGAATCAGCTTTGCAATAGGCAGGGACAATTCACAAACAAAGATAAGGATAAAGGAAGGATTCTTCAGAAACTCAACAGCCGATGTCTCAGGGAGGGTTGTTCTTGACGCATTGCCATTGCTTAGGGGATCTTTCATAAAAGTTGAAGACTACAAGCTCGACTCTGTGGCTAAAGAAGTTCTAGGTGAGAAGAAGCTCATACAGTTTAAGGACAAGGGAAAGCAGATAAAAGATATGTTTGAAAATGACAAGGAGAAGCTTGCAAAGTACAACCTCAAAGATGCTGAGCTTGTATTGAAGATCATAGAGAAGTCTAAAGTCCTGGAGCTGAGCCTGCAGAGAAGCATAATAACAGGAATGCCTCTAGACAGGGTTAATGCATCCATAGCATCCTTAGACTCATTGTACCTAAAGAAAGCAAGAGAAAGGGGGCTGGTGTGCCCTTCCGGCAAGTACAATGTAAAGGAAAGGGGGATTACAGGCGGCTATGTGATGGAGCCAAAGCCAGGCATCTATGATTATATCCTTATCTTAGATTTCAAATCACTGTATCCTTCAATCATGAAAACATTCAACATTGACCCTGCTTCTTTCCTGGGAAAATGCAAAAAGAAGAACGTTATAAGGGCTCCAAACAACGCATGCTTCAAAAATGAAGAAGGAATCCTTCCAGAAATAATACAGGAGCTTTGGGAGCATAGGGAAAAGGCAAGAAAAGAGGGGAATGAACTAGCAAGATATGCAATAAAAATCCTGATGAACTCCTTCTTTGGGGTCATGGCATCTCCTGCGTGCCGCTTCTTTAACTTGGACATGGCAAATGCTATCACGCATTTCGGCCAGCATCTGATCAAGCTTACTGCAGAGAAGGTTGAGGAAGAAGGCTACAAGGTGATTTACGAGGATACTGACTCTGCCTTTGTTGTCTCAAATGCAAAGAACCTCAAACAAGCTGATGCAGTAGGCAAGAAACTGCAGAAGAGCATTAACAACTTTTATGACAAGCACATCCAAAAGAAATATGGCCGGAAGTCCTATCTTGAGCTGGAGTACGAAAAGTGCTTTGTGAAGTTCCTGATGCCAAGGCTGAGAGGGAAAGAGGCCGGGGCCAAGAAAAGGTATGCAGGACTGTTAAAGAAAGGGAAAAAAGAGGAACTTGACATTACTGGATTGGAAGCGATACGTGGGGACTGGACAGAGCTTGCAAGGCAATTCCAGCTAGGGCTCCTGGACAAGGTCTTCCATGGCAAGGCAGTAGAAAATTTAATTAAGCAATATGTGAAAAATCTGAAAGCAGGAAAGCTTGACAATCTTCTCATCTACAGGAAATCAATAAGGAAGCCTTTGGAAGAGTATGACAAAACCACTCCACCCCATGTTAAGGCAGCAAAAAAATTAGACAAGCTGGAAAGCACGCAGATAGAGTACGTGATAACAGAGGATGGCCCAGAGCCTGTGCAGAAGATTGAGCACAAGATAGATTACAGCCATTACATAGAGAAGCAGTTAAAGCCTATTGCTGACTCGGTATTAGTCTTCTTTAACAAGACATTTGATGACATTGTTTCAGGGAGCAAGCAGTCTTCCCTTTTTGATTATTAGGAGCCCGTGCTGAAGCAACTATTTCTTATCTTAACAGTTCAAAAGAATTGTGAGTAAGACAGCCGCCTCAAAAGCTATTGGGGTGCGGGGTGGTGGCTGCCTAAGGGTTTTATCACCTCCTGTAACAATTATCTCCATTCCTGTATGCAAAACTAAAACCATATCTCCTGATCCCCTCAACAAATTTCTGTACATCACTTTCCCCCATAGGATTAATACTGTTCCTTTTTGTGCAAGGGTTGGGGTCAAGATATGATATCTTTACAAATACGGATTCGGGTGCAAACATTGATGCCAATTTTTCAGCAGAAAGCCCATAGCCCTCCATGGGCGCAAATGTCAGCGTAACTCTTGACTCATCCTCAATACCCAACTTGAGTGCATCTTCATGCCATTGAGCAGCCAAAGCCACCCCCCCCTATCTGCCTTATCACCCTGTAGTTACCTATAAGCTTGCCGTTTTCATCATCATACTCCTGTTTTTTCTTCTTATCCAGAAGTATGCCTCTGGCTAGTTTAAGCCTCGCTGCAAAATCATCGTCCTTAGCTTTCCTCAGTTGTATATCCAATGCAGACTTGATAAGCTCATCATCTGCATTGGAAGTAACCCCCAGAAGGCCGTAAAGGTTTCCAAGCTTCTTATAATCCATTTACCAATACCTCCTCAAGGCTTTTGCCACGAACGCTGGAATCGCTTCTTTTGAAGTTAACGAAGTTAGAAAGTCTTTCCCTGTAAAGGGTTTCCTGTTTTGGTTCGTATTTCCTCATCCCAATTATTACTGAGTTTCAGAGCTATATATCCCTAACCCATACTCTTTTTGTAAAACACGTCTAGTATATACTTACTCCAAATAGACAGCTAATTTGGCTATATCCTTAACTTTAGAAAGAAGTTGTTTTAACCTTCCTACCATTGCACCTGTCAACGGCCCAGGACATTTCTCTATGTACATGTCACACTTGCTTTGCGCGCTTCTTACCCTTAACTTTAGGTCGACCTCTTTAGTGTAATCCTTCAAGTAGATGGCCTTCATGGTCCCGCAATAGAGTTCTATGCCCTCCTTGAAAACTGCCTTGAACATCTTCTTGTCAAACTTTCGCTTCATGTTAATCGCACATTCTATCTTCCGGGACACCCTTTTTGCAATATCGGCTATTTCCTCCATAAGGAATGAAAGGTGCCAATACTTGATTATCCCAGGGTTTGTCAAGCCGTTTTCCCTTGCTATTTCAGGATCCTTGCTGCAGGTAAGAAGTATCTTGAAAATAAGGAAGACCAGCCTGTTTACCTCAATGTCCCTATCGCATATAGACTGGGATCTCGAAGGGTGTTCTATGCAGCTCATTGAATCCAAGAGCATGGAACGTGTCATGTTATCCACTCTCCTTATAAGCTCGCTTACGCTTACCTCCGTGTAGTCCAAAAAGCTTTTTGCCACTATGCGCCTAGAGCTCTCTTCCAAAACCTCCAATGCTACAAGCTGAGTAATTTCCCTTTTAACATCCGATATTGTCTGCGGCAGGTCCTTCCGGTCTTTTGGGAACAGGATTATTATCTTCTTCATATCCTGGAGGTATGCTGCCCTTAGCTCCCGGAGTATAAGAATTGTTTCCCTCTTCCCTACAACTATTGTCTTCTCCGTTTCTTCTGCTTTCTTTTTAGGCTCTTCAGATAAAGTCAAAGTGTTATCTGAGTTCTCCTTGAGATAAACAAGGTCTCCTTTCTTTAGCTTGTTCTTATCTATCCAAGGCTTAGGCAGCACAATAGTGAAAGATGTATTCCCTGACTTGACCAGCCGTCTTATTTCCATATCTTAAGTATATACTTGGCAGTGTTTATAAGTCTTATGGGTATCAGGCAGCCAGATTCTGTCTTGTATTGCTGCCGAGGATCGTTAGAAAACCGAATGACATATATATGAGTTGGAAGAGCAATATGGAATGAAATGGCAAGCTACAGGCTTAATAAGGAAAAGAGCTACGACTTAGAGAAGCTCATGCGTTTGTATGAAAGGGTTGAAAGGAGGAGGGTGCAAAAGAAGAGCCTAGAAGAAAGGGCCATTATAGAGAAGAAAGGCTTGCTCGAGAGAATCTTGTCAAAGTTTTACAAGACTACTTCTTAACAAAAGAGCAAAGCTGCTCGCTCACATTAAGTATATCCTGTTCCGGCTTGAACACAAATGCATAGTACTTGTCAAAATACCCGCACCTGAACCTTTCCAGGGGTATGCCTGTCCTTATGCTAAGCATCAGGGCGTAGAAATACGTCTGGGTTGAGGCAAACTTTTCCTGATGAGCATTAGGCTTGTAGTCCCAGATCCATACGTTATTGTCTTCTATCCCCAATACATCTATATGGCCCGTCAATGGTTCTTCAGATTTGAACAGCTCATTGTAACAGTGCAGCTCTTCCTGCTTGAGCCAGATAGGCACTTCCATTGCAACTGTTGTCTTGTCGTTTTCTAGCATGAAGCACTGCACTTTCATGTGGTTAGACTTGTACCTTGAAGCATTAGCCTCTAATCCCAATTTAGCCATTGCAGAAGCAGGATGGCCAGTAACGCAATTCACATCAGTCCCCGGGATCTTGAACTTCAGGGCAGAGCTTCTCGGTCCTGAGTCAAAATAACTATTTGGACAGCTGTTGAACATTTCACCGAGGTATTCCCTTAAAGGAGCCAAGCCATTTGAAGCCAGGCTTTCAGTTTTGGGATTGTGCACTTTATAGAAATAGAATCCCCCTTTGTGGTCAAAGAACTTGTGCTTTATCACCATCTTTTTTCACCTGCAAATAATAAAAAGAGAACAGACTTATAAAGATTGTTGTGGTAGAATCACTTAAAGACATTATGGGTAGTGCTTTTAACAGAACAGTCCATGTAGTCTTTACTGAAGTTCATTTCAGAAACAACATCAATGTCTTCTGTGTAAAGCTTCTTAAGCACTCCGAGGTCATGCGCTTTTTGTAGGAATCTTTTCCTTTCATCAGCATTTTGGATGAAGTCCATCAAAGGAGCATGCCACATCCCATAAACAACTGCAATGTTTGGCTTCCTTCCAAGCCTTTCCTCCAGCATAGGAGCCACATACCCCTCAATCTTTTCAGCCATAATAGCATCCCTGTATGCGCCGTCCACACTTGGCAGCCATTTTGATATCCTGCTGACAGCAGAAGGATAAAATTCGCTTATTTCCCCTGCATCAGCAGTTTTGTAGGCCAACTTCTTAGGAGTATAGGCTACTGCCGCACCAGCAAGGCCCCCCAAACACACACCCATAAATGCCCTCCTCCCAAACTTTGCCTTGCTTTGTGAAATCTTGCCATACATTCCTGCCAGCCTGATTATCAAAGAAGAGGCGAATCCAAAAATCCAAATTTGAAAAGCACACCATAGCATGCCTCTGAAATCAGCAGCAGGTCCTTTTGCTTCATTGCATATTCTTCCTTTACCCTTACGTCCACATCAAAGATTGGAATGTTGGAGGAGGCATTCATCATTCCATCAAGAATTGGGAGGTATTGGTAAGATCCAAGCAGGCTGTTTAATTCCTTAATGTTCCCTGTTTCCAAAACAGCTGCGTCAAGGCTTTTGATGTTTTCCCCGCTAAAGACGCTAGAACTCAGCCTTTTTGGTTTATCCTTACTGCCATGATTCATAAGAACAAGAGTATAATCAGCATTATCTGTGCTGAACTTCACGTGTCCCATTTAAGAAACCTCCCCCACATAATCGCCAAGCAATTTATCCCCATAATTCCTCCTTAAGAATGCCAATTCCCCTTTAGAGCATGAGTCCAGGAGCACTGCTATCTCCTCTCCTAATTCCTCTGAAGGTTCTGTTAGCTCTTGATCAAGGAGGCATATTATATTCGCCATCCCTTGCCTTATCCTTGCTTCTTTCTTCTCAAAAACTGCTTTCTGCTTTTCTCTGGATTCCTTCCTGTAATGCTGTGAGCCAGGAATCTTCAAAGTAGTCTTGTACTGGTGGAAAGCTTTCTTGACCATGTGCATCTTATGCAACAAGTCATAGCCTTCTTTAATGAAGGTGGCAACCATGTCCGGCAATGGCCCCATCACATAATCCCTTTTCTTCCATATTCCTGCAAATAAGCATAGCTCTTCCCAAGGATTAAGCTTGGAGATTATTTCCTTAGGGATACTTCCGCCCCTTAAGCAGGCCATCCCGTAATGTACCCTTTTTAGCAAGTCAGTGTTGATCCTCTTGTAAATACGCTTATGCTCCTTTTGCCACATCTCCTCGCCCCTGCCCAAATAAGAATTTATCCTTGAAACAAGATCATCCTTGTCAGAAGGCATCAGCTGCCACTCAAATGAGGGGATAGAGTAATCTCTCCTATTAAGAGCCTTTTGGAACCTTGACCTTATCTCGTTCTGGTCGAGGTTCTTCATCCTTTCTTCCAGGCTTAAGAACATATTTAAATTACCCCTGTAAGAGCTATATAAAGCTTTTGGGGTTAAAAATTTCCGTGAAAAAAGTATCATTTACTTCCATTCAAACAAAAGAAAACATCCCGGGCTGCTTACTCTTTCTTATCAAAAACAGTATACCCGCAACATCCACAATACCTCCTGCCCTTATGCTCTGCCAAGAAAACCCCCGGACCGCACTTAGGGCAATAAGGCTTCCTCTCCAGCTTGTCCCCACTAACCTTATACTTAGTATACTTCTTGCTAGGCACCTTATTCTTCCTCTGCTTCTTGCCTTTCCCGTCACCGCCGCCTTTCTTCTTCTTTCCCATTTATTTCTTCTCCGTCTTAGCCTTCTTCTTTTTCTTCTCTTTCTTGCCCTTCTTCTTCTCAAACCTCTTCCTTGATTCAGAATCCTGATAGATAGATGCTGCCACCCTGGCGCCTTCACCAAACCTCTGTTCAATCTTGTCCACAACAACAAGCTCTTCAGCCGCCTTTGCAATCTTTGCAATCTCCTTAACAAACTCTTCCCTTTTTGGTGTAGGCTGGCCAATATAGCTTGCCTTCAGCAAAAGGTTTTTCCTTCCAAGGAGGGATGCATCAGTTTCGCTTATTATCTCTAGTTCCATTATATTCACCTTATCTTTATCGCATACTCGCCTTTCGATGTTATGCCCATGGTCTTTGCTATCTCAGACTTAGTAGCATCTGTTATTATGAGCTTTCCCTTCCATGAGTCAGTGAACTGGGTGCCCTTGCATAGCGGACATTCGTTCCCATCAACGAAAAGCCTGCATTTCCTGCACACTTTCTTGCTCATTTCTTCTTCTCCTTCTTCAGCTCTTCTTCAATCCACTTCAGGCTCCCCATCCTGTGCTGCCTCATCGTAAGCCCTATCTTGGGATTTGATATGTCCTTGTAGCTCACAGCTATTATCCTCGCCCTGCACAAGTCCCCCACTTTCAGGTTCTTGCCGGACTCCTTGCCGGTGAGCACGTTTGACTTGCTGAAGTTCACAAAGTCGTCCATTGTCTGTGACACGTGGATCATGCCGTCTATGGGGCCTATTGTCATGAATGCCCCAAAATCGGTTATGTCTGATATCTTTCCCAGCACAGCCTCCTGCAGCTCTGGCTTGAATGCCACTACCTTAAACACTGTCTCGTAGAATGCTGCGCCGTCTCCAGGGATAATTATGCCCTCATTAATCTCCCCTATTTCTGTCACGCCAAGAACTACACCCAGGTCTTTTGATATGTAGCCGTCAAAATCCTTGTCAAGGCTGTTCATCACAGCTTCCTGAGTGTTTCCGCTAAACAGTGTCGGGTCAACCCTTATGTGACCTTTAACTTCGATTTCGTAAAACATTTATTCCACCTTAAGATATTTTCCTTGCCTTATCTTTATTATTCTGAAGCCCTTTTCTTTTAGCTCTTTTTCAAGAGCCTTGTCATGTGTTGCTATTATGCTGTCTTTCGGGTCCAGTTGCAGCAGTAAAGCGTCAACGTCTTTGTTTTCCGTTGTATTGATTGTTTTTAAACCTTTTCTTTTTATTATTGCCAAGCCTAGCTTTGCTGCACTTCTGTCCTGTAAATTACCTTTCTTTATAAGCTTTTCTAATTCTTCTATTGACTTGTCTATAAGGCAGACTTCTGCGTTAAACTGCGTTATTTTAGCTATTTCTTCCATTAAGTCTATCTTATGCTTAACAGCATGTACTATGAAGTTCGTGTCAAGGACAATTTTCATGCTATTTAGGAGACTTATGGTTGTATATAATATTTATGATTAGAAGCCTGCTTTGATTTGGAATGATTCCGCGGAAGTATTTGGAAAGCTTTCATTACATCAAGATTGAAAGAAGTTTTTACTAAGAAGGAAAAATCAGTGCCCATGAATTCTTTGTCTAGAAGCTATTGCTATTCCACATCCAACAATTATTACTATTAAACCAATAATCCAATGCCCAAAGAATATAAGGTATCCACCAAACATCAAAATTATAAACGCAACTATAATTAACACAATTCCTAACATCCCCTTACCAATATCATGTATTAGACTCATATTTTATGATAAATCCCAATTATATTTAAATCTTTCTTTTCAGGGATGGATTTTTATTGCAGACCCAACCATCAAACGCAAGCAAAGTACTTAAAAAGAAAACAATCCTAAAAGCGCAGGCTGCTTAAATATTAAAATTTAAAAGAAAAAAATCAGGAAGCTTCAACTTCCTCTTTAGGAGCCACTTCCACCTTCTCTTCCTTCTTAACCTTAGGCGGCAAAGGCCTCCTGATAGATATAGGCAATGCGTCCTTCTCAAACTCCATCTTTGCCAGAGCAACAGGGCTGTAGGTAATTGCCTCCAGCTCAGCTTCCTTCAGCTTCAGCATCATTGGAGCACCCATAGCTATCTGCAAAGCCCTGGCCCCAATAAGCCTAGCTCTCTCATACTTGGTAAAGTTCATAAGGCACTCCTAAGTTCAGAAGTTTTCTTTAAGGCAAGGTCTGCCATGTTGCTTATGTCTTCCTCACTCAAAGGATTCTCCCCGCCTTTCTGCAATGCGCAGATCTTACCATCTTCTATAATAGCTATAGTAAGCCTGGCTCCAGACGCGTTCTCCTCATCCTCTATAGGGTCCACAAAGTACTTGCCCTCAATCTTGTGGATAGTACAGCTAATTGGAACCTTAGTCAAGGGCAAAGCCTCCTCAGTCTTGGTCTTGTAATCCACAGTATCCTCAACAAGCAGAGGAAACCTTGCATTCTTTATTGCTGCAATAGCCGCCAATGCACAAGCATCGAAAAGGTTGCCTGAAGCGTTTATTGGGTAGATGTCAACAATAACTGTCCACATCAGCTCCTTCTTCCTTATGCAAAGCTTCTTGAAGTCAAGAGCCCCTGACTCCCTTATGCCACGGTCAACAACCCTCGCAAGCTCTATGGCCTCAATAGAAGGCGGTCCTGACTCAAATCTTGGCGACGCCATCGGCGTGAGCTCAACACTCACCATCAAGGTTCCAGCATCAGGCGTGTCCGGATAAGGCTTGCTAACTTCAAGCTTCACTCCAGCAACAACCTCTGTATCCCCTATCTTAACCCTGGCTGAGCCTTCAGCAGACTTGGCAGATATATCATACTCAACACTCACTGGCTGCCTGTATTCGTCAAAAGCCCTGCCATCAGCCCTCAAGCCTTTCTTGGCAAGGTTCTCTATATACTGCTTCTGCATCATTTTTGTTCGCCCCCATACTTAGCCCTTAAGGCGTTTCTCTGCAATTCATATATCTGATTGCAACTTTCCTTTACCATGCCAATAATTTTCATCAGCTCGTCCTTTGAAAGCTCTCCGTCCATCTGCAGCAAAGTAATCTCGCCTGTCCTAGGAGTTATTGCTATGGGCATGTCCACTGCACCACCTTCATAAGCCTCCTCGCTGTAATCCAGGTCAACTACCGGAGTGCCTCCAACAAGGCCCCCTGAAACAGCACACACAAGATCCTTCATCTTAAGGCCTGCGTCAGCCAATGCCATGGATGCCGCACATATACCAGCACACCTTGTTCCAGCATCAGTCTGGACGAGCTCAATGTACACGTCAACAACAGTCTTAGGGAACTCTGTTAGGTCCAGAACAGGCATCAATGCCTTCCCTGTTACCAAGGCTATCTCCTTTGACCTTCTGCTCGGACCTGGCCTGACCCTGTCTCCTGAGCCAGAGAATGCCATCATGTTATAGTAGCACCTGAGTATGCCGCGCGCAGGATCCTGCATAAATCTAGGGTGCAATTGCCTTGGCCCGTAAACAGCTGCTATGGCAATAGTCTTCCCAATCTTGAACATTGCAGATCCAACAGCGTTCTTCACTACGCCAACCTTGGCTTCCATTGGCCTCATGTCAGTGAATCCTCTCCCGTCATTTCTCTTATCGTAACTCATTTTTTTTCCTCCTGAAGGAACTTTTTCACCATCTCTGTAAGGCCAGGAACATGGGCTTTCTCCTCAATCAGCATTATGGCGTCTGCGGCAAGCTTCTCCTTGACCGGATCCTTTCCAGCTATCCAAATCCTGCCATTCTGGCCCACGGTTATTATGCATTCGGTAGCATCTTTAATCATGTTTATCATGCTCCCTTTCTTGCCTACAACCCTTGGTACCTTGACTGGGGTGACTTGCACAAGCCTCCCTCCAACCAGCTTTCTTAAGCCGGGGCCTTTCATTGAAAGGTCGACTGCCTTAGACTTAGTAACATTAGTTACCTTAGTCAAAATCATGTCTTTCAGGCCAAAATAATCAGAAAGCTCTGCCCCTCGCTCAATGAAATCTGACGAAGCGTCCTTCATTGAAAGCACAGCCTCATTAGCATAGCCAATGTTAACAAACCAATTGCTATAGCTTACCTCTGCTATTATGCCTATTACCACATCATCTTTTTTCGGGACATAAGTGCCTGAAAGGGGAATAACTTTTATCATCCTCCCACTGACGGACATAAGGCCAAGCTGCGAGGCTATAACGTTTTCATTTTCCCTAAAACAGCCTCCAGTTGGCACAAAGCCCATTCCTGTTGCCAAGATTTCTCCAGGCACAACAATTCCTGTTTCCTTAATTAATTTCTCTGTCATTTTTCCTCCTATTTCCTATTAAGTATTTTTATCTCTGCCTCTCCTTTTGATAGCTTGTTCACCTCATTTTCAAGCTCTTCTTGCATCCCCGCAGGTATCTCTACCACAGCTACAAGGCTTCCATCGTTCTGCCACTCATCCTTAAGCAGCTTAAACTGTTTCAGCACATGGTAAGAAGGGCCAGCATACTGCGCAGGAATCTTCACAGCTATCTCCCTAGTTTCAAGCCTTATGGGCGTAAGCTCGGTAAGATTCCTTACAATGCCTTTCAGCTGTGAAGAAGCTGAACTGAACTCATCTATTTTCACCCTTGCCTCGTCCATCAGCATCTCTATCCTCTGCGCAGGGATAGGATGCCCGGTTTTAGGATCTATTGCGTTTCTTGTTATAAGGTTCACTATCTTTTTCCTGAGCTGCTCAAGCATCTTCTTCCGCCTTTCTGTAGTCAGCTGAATCTCTCCATCCTTGACAATCGTGGAAGCTATCTCATTAACATCCTCTGTGCCAAAGAGCTCTTTCAGCCTGTTCTCTGATGCCCGTTCGTCTTTTTTTACATCCTTGAATATCGCAGTAACCGCAAGAAGATCGTTCATCTCAACATTGTCGCCCTGCTTGAACTCAAAAGCCTTGTCGCAGTCAACCAAAATCTCAAAGATCTCGCCCTTTTGCTTAAGCCTTGCTATCACTGCCTTATCCACATCTACCATTTTAAGGTCCGTTCAAAAGCTTCCGGTCTATTTTCGTAAACTTATTGTCAGAAGTCCTTATTATAATGCCATCAAACCTTCTTGGATCAAATTCCTTGGCAAGAATCTTCTTAAAGGCATCAACTGCAAGCTTTAGCCCTTCGTCCACAGTTATCGTGTCCTTATAGCTCTTATTCAATATTGCCTTAACCTCATTGTCATACTCACCAACGGCAGTTGCCGTGTATTCAAAGAATATGCCTGTAGGCTCTGTCACGTAAAGGCATGGCTTGCCATCATCAACGCCTATGAAAAGTATTGAGACACCGAAAGGCCTTGCGCCACCGTACTGCGTATAGAACTGCTTTACATCGCAGATCTCCTTAACTAAGCTGTGCGTGTCTATCTTCTCCCCATATGTTATCCTGTGCTGCTGCGCCATAACTTGTGCCTTTTCCACCAAAACCCTGCCATCCATTACTGCGCCAACAGCAGTTGCACCAATGTGCTCGTCAACTTGGAATATCTTCTCTACAGAAGCAGCAACAATGAGCTTGTCCACTATCCTCTTGTCTCCCAAGAGCAATGCACCGTCCTTGCATACTATCCCTACTGCTGTAGAGCCGTTTTTAACTGACTCTTTTGCATATTCTACCTGCAATAATCTTCCGTCAGGACTGAACATGATTGAAGTCCTGTCGTATCCCATCATCTGATGTGACATATCCTGCATGTTTTTCACTCTCCGTTTAGGTATTTTAATCTTGCTTTTTCCAATGTGCCGGAAACCCCTACGCTTTTCACGGTAATCTCTTTTACCAAGGCTAAGCTGGCCTTAACCTTGTCGGCTTCTGATGCTGCTACTTTCATTATGCCTTTATTGTCTTTCCAGTCTTTTAGGAACATTATCCCTGCTTTTGCCATCCCTATCTCCCCTATGAATCTTAATAGCCTTCCCATTATCGCATTCTTGGCTTTTTGAAGGCTTATGCCTTGTCCCATCACCCTGAAGGCGATGTACCTTTTCTTCTCCCTTAAACTTGAGGGTAAGGGCTTCATTCTTGTTTTGAGAAAAAACTCCCGTCCTTTTCTCTCTACTGTTGTAAATATTGAGGTTATATATATAAGTTTCTGTTTTTTGCGGCATCGGCTAATTTTTTAGCAGCCATAATTTGAGGTTTTATGGCCAATCTAGCCTAATTAGCACCAGTAGCAGCAATTTTCCTCCAACAGCAACAGCTTCCCCACTGTACTCCAGAAAGGGATCCGAGTCCTAAAAATATCTGACTTTAGCGCCCATAAGCAATGGGATAGTAGGCTCTTTCCTAACGCCTGGAATAAAGTCAAGGGAGGCAACCTTGAACTTAGGGCTTTCAAAAACCCTGCCATTGTACTCAAAGTCATCCCCAATAAGAATATCAAGATAGCATTTCTCCTTTTTCCTTCCTGAATAGACCTCACACTCAACAACTGCATAAGGCTCATGTTCCATATCCCTAAGCCACCAGGTATGGCAGTTTATTGCATCATAGACAATAGCCATGGCCTCTTCTGGTTCTACAGCCAGAGGGATTCCAAAAGACATCGTTCTCACATTAACAGTGCAGCCTTCCAGGTCTTTTACAACTTGACCCATTTCTATAAGGCTTATCTTTCCTTCGTCTGTCTTTTTCCTGAAACCTAGAATGTTTTTAAACTTGCGCATCATTTTTATTCACCTGAATGTGATTGTTTTGAATCCCGCAAGAACTATATAAAGCTTTTGGGCTTTTTTCACAAGTGTAGAGTCCAAATATTTTTTCCACCTTTTATTTTTGAATAGAAGCCAGAATTGCATCTTATGCATCAGTAGATCGCAATGCTTTCTTCTGCAACAATTGAGGCATTGCAGGCTTCTTTCAATGAATTCACAAGCTCTTTAGCTTAGGGAAATAATTTCAGGACTCTACAGGGCTTTTTCACAAGCCTTAAAAATACACCCTTACTCAAGAATAACGATGATATCAATTGTGATAACAGCATTCAAGGAACCTAAGACCATAGGCAAGGCAATAGAAGCTTTCCTCATCCAGAAACCCAAGGAAAAATATGAGCTCATAGTAGCCTGCCCGGACAAGGAGACAACAGGCGTAGTGAAGAAATACATTAAGAAATACAAGCAAGTGAAGCACTTCAAAGACCCGGGAAAGGGGAAGAGCTACTGCCTAAACATGCTGTTTAAGAAATTAAAGGGAAGAATATGGGTTTTTACAGATGGTGATGTATATGTAAGCAAGAACTCTTTAAACAACATCCTGCAAGTGTTCAAGGACAAGAGCATTGGGTGCCTTTCCGGAAGGGTTATCTCATCCAATCCCAAAGACAACATGCTAGGGTACTGGAGCCATTTGCTGGCAGATGCAGGAGCCCACAGGGTAAGGAAGATGAGGTTCGAGAACAAGCAGTTCTTGGAAACCACTGGCTACTTGTTCGCCTTCCGCAACAACGGAGTAGTAAAGGAAATACCCCTTGATGTTGCTGAAGATGCAATAATCCCGTATTATTTCTGGAAAAAAGGCTACAGGGTAGGATATGCAGAAGGTGCAGTAGTGTATGTCAAGAACCCAACACTTTTCAAGGACTGGCTGAAGCAGAGGAAAAGGACAGCAGGGGCACATGAAACCTTAACAAAGTATGCCCCGGATTTCCCAAGAGTAAAGTCATTCAAGAACGAGCTCAAATACGGATTATTGTGGATCTGGTCATACCCAAAAAAGATAAGGGAATTGTGGTGGACATTAATGCTTATGTTTGCAAGGCTGTATATGTGGTCAGCCCTGTTTTATGACCAGTATTTCCAGAAAAAGTTCTACCAGGATGCGTGGGACAGGGTTGAAAGCACCAAGTAAGGTTCAGCAATATATGGCAAAGCGTGCTTCTAACAAAGGAAATTTTATAAAGTTTCAAACTATATTATAACTAATGGCAAAATGCCTTACTGATAAAAAAAACCTAGATTCTTACATAGACCAGGAGGTAAATGTAGCTTACATAGACAATCAAGGCAATAACAAGTCTATTATCGGGAAGCTAAAGGAAAATACCAACAATTGGATAAGCCTGGAATACATCTCTAGTGTACCACCAAAGTACGTCAAGCTGGAAGGC
This sequence comes from Candidatus Woesearchaeota archaeon, assembly GCA_043818535.1. GTDB lineage: Archaea > Nanobdellota > Nanobdellia > SCGC-AAA011-G17 > GW2011-AR17 > JBDRFS01. The sequence goes on along the minus strand of JBDRFS010000105.1, from coordinate 7,631 downwards.
AAGAATTATCGTAAATTGGTCGTGAGCATACCTTATGATGCTTCCAAAAGCCCAGGAATGAAAAAAGGGAAGGCAATGATACTTGAAGTTAAGAACAAGTACAATGATATAATATATAAGAATCCCTGATAAGTCCTTTTTCCCCAAACAGGAAGTTTTACTGCTACAGAAACCGAAATAGTTAAATATACTGCCCCTTCTTAATAAAAAAGATAAAAAATGGAGGTATTACAATGAAAGGAGAAAAATTAATCCTTCCTGCAGCTGCCATGGAGAAACTGCTGAAGAAAGCCGGGGCCCACAGGGTGTCTGCGGATGCAAAGGAAAAGATGAGGGAAGTCCTGCAGGACTATTCAATGGAACTGGGCGCTAAAGCAATAAGGTTTGCTATGCATGCTGGCAGGAAGACTGTGAAAGCTGTGGATGTCAAGGAAGCTGTCAGGCGCTGAACTCAGCTTCCTTCTCTTCTATTTTTCCATCAATATCAAGCTTCCGTATTATTGTCCCTTTTCTTTTCGCTTCAAGCCTTGCTTTTGCAGGGTCTGTCTTCATTAATTCCTTGTCAAACTCAACTTCATCTATCTTAAGAACATGGGCAATCTTTAATTCCTTGAAGTCATTAACGTCCCAGGCAAATTCATCCTTGCAATCCAGGGGCAATGAAGCTGAACAGAAATTAGGCTTTATTTTTCCTCCAGGCTTTGGAAGGCTTTTCCCCGATTTTAATTTGAACTTATCGGACTTGATGTTAAGCAATAAAAAATCATCCTTGTACTTATCATATAGAAGCCGGAGCTGCTCTGCACTAACTTCTGTGGAAAGCTCTGCTGTGTGCAATTTGCCCCTCTTTGAGAATGTTGCTTCAATCGGGAAGTCTTTTTCCAAATCGTACGCTGCTACCACCTTCCCAGAGACATTCGCATTGCCCTCTAACCTTGCAGCAATTATTTCCACAAAATCGTTAGCGAAGTCAAAGCTGGACTTAACGTTCAGATTCTTTCCCTTCTTTATCTCGAACAGGAAGCGTTCGTACTCTCCCTTCCCATATCTTGTGAATTTCTTGTGCACAGCACCATCTACTTTTCCCTCAAATATTTTTTGGAGAGTATTCATTTTTTCACGTCCTTTGCTATCTGTTTCAAGTCGTATTCTCCCTCACGCTTCTCGATGTATTTCGGGTCCTTGAATACTGCATAAAGGAGCCTTTCTATCGACTTAAGTTTGTCCTCTATGAGATCAAGCCTCTTCTCTGTTTCGAGCTTGAGCCTTATCTTTTCCCTTTCTTCTTTGCTTACAGACATCATGATATAAAGCTTTATGTTCCTGAACAGGTCAATTGTCAGTGACCTTATGAGAGCTGCAACCACTGCGAAAATAAGGCTTAGCAGGATTTTTATTGCTGCCAGCAGCCTTATCAGCCAAGACTTACTTTTTTTCTCCATTCTCCTGAGCCTTCAATTCTATTGATATAGCTTTTTCATTTACCCGGGAATAGCTCGGGCAAAGGTTGTACTTATACCCTTTCTTCTGGCAGTATCCTATTATATCTGGAGTGAACTTAACAACAACGTTAATCCCCTTCCTGTCCTTGTGCAGTATATCGTACTTCTTTAAGTCTTTCTTCACTTTCTCTGCCAACAAAACAAGGCCTTCAACCCTCTTGGGGGAAATGAAAGGCATTATCTCCTTGGTTAACTGCGGATGCACCTTGAACAGCGAAAATGCATCCTTTGCAGCATCAAGGTATTCTGGCTTTATGCTTGAGACAAATCCGCCGTAGCCATAATTGACTGCTTCTCCATGGCTGAAGCCGCATGTCAGCAAGTCTGCAAACTTCCCCTTGCACAGCTTCTTGTGCGGGAAGCATGCCGAGACATCCATTATTACCAGGCACCCCGCATTCCTGCAAGCCTTGCATATTGATTTTACTTCCTGCATGGCAAAGTAGCCCGCCATAGCAGGATAGAGCAAAGCAGATGCTGTCTTTGCGTGAAGCTTTAAGTCTTCAATGTCTATTATGCCGTAATTTGTCTTGACCTCTTTCACTGCAAAATTGTAGAATGACGGGCATTTCTTGTAGCATGTCAGCCCCCCCTGGTCAGGGATAAGGACATATGGCCTAGGATTTATTCTTTTGGCAACCATTAAAGCGCAGAACACTGCCGCATTGCCCCTGTTAACAATCCTTATGTTCTTATGCCCAGAATGCTTCTTTATCCTTTTTAGAACCTCTCCTACCTTCTCGTTGTCTTCCCGCAACATAAGTTCTTTAAATGAAGGATATGTTTATAAAGTTTAGCATTGCAGTTTTTTTATTCCTTTCAGCAGCCTGCCATGCCGCTTTTGTTTCAAAAGAAAGCCTTGCGACCTTAAGTAACAGAAGGCGCAATGCTGGCTTCTTGATAAAATCTTGATGGTGAAAAATATAAGGAATATATAACAGACCGCCATAAGACTTAAATAGTCATACATCATCATACTTTCTAACAGATTCCAATTATTACAGCATTTGCCTGAAGCAACTCCAGCGAATATCTATTAAAAAAGAGGGGAAAAGCATTTCAAAGGTAAGCAGGAGAAAGTTCCTTAGGAAGTCCTTAGAGGTTCTCGGAGGGCTTACAGTCGCAGGGATGACTGGTATCCTTCCCAGTGACACCCCTAACCTTGATTATATAGTAAGGAACACCTACACCCCAAAAAAAGACCCTGGCCTTCTTCTTGGCACGAACATAACCACTTGGGAAAAGGACGGCCTTTTTAAAATAGACCATGTTATTGACAGGATACATGGCTATGTTAACTTCATAGCAATAACCCCCCTTTATCTCTTTAAGGACATAATGTTCAGGAAGATAAACCAGGACGGACCTAATACAGCATCCCTAGAGTCAATGGCCCACTGCGTAAAGAAGATAAGGGAAGCAAACCCGGGAATAAAGATCATGCTCAAGCCACATATAGATGCACAGGAAGTCAACATGAAAAGCCCTGTGATGCGCTGGTTAAAGTACAGTCTGGACAAGAAAGAGATTGGTGTTGATGCCATAAGGATAATCATGCCGCCATGGCCATGGTACCATAAGGTTTATTTCAAGGAGTTCCTCTATCCATTGGCTGATTTTGCAGAAAGCTTGGGAATAGAGCACTTCTGCCTGGGCACAGAGCTGATGAACCCTTCTACAGACGAGAGGATGTTCAGGAAAGGGATTGCAGGGTTAAGGCAAAGGTATTCAGGATACTTGACTTATGCTGCATTTACCCTTGCACCAGAGATATCTAATTTCTGGGATGACCTTGACTACATGTCGATAAACACTTATCCAAGATTAACAGGGGATGACAGTGTTGAGAACATTGAGAAAGAGCTTTCAAAGGTTGCAGACAGGTATGAGAAGCTTGCAGATAAGTACAACACAAAGATAATGATACCGGAATTTGGGCTTTCGTGCATGGACGGGGCAATCCACAATACAGGAAAGTATGTTAGGAGATACCCTCCAGAAACCAAGATTGACATGATGGAGCAGCGCAACTACATTGAGGGGTTTTTGAAGGTCTTCTTAAGAAGGGAATGGTTTCAGGGCTGTGCATTATGGGCAGCGAGCCCGCAAGATGGCTGCAGGGAGGAGTGGATGGAAAAGGATTTCTTTTGGCTGCACAAGCCTGCTGAAGAGGTTGTGAGGGAATATTATACAAAGGCCTTAGGTAAAAGCTTATAATCCCTTAAAGATTAACATGAATTTATGGAATGGGTTAAAGGAAATCTGGAAGAAATCGTCTCTTTAAGGCTGAAGAGGAAGATTGGCCCGAAGACCGGAATGTTTGAGATGCCAGAGTTCAAGCTGGAAGAATGGGCAAGAATGCCTAATAACAGGAAAGAATTATCAGCAGCTGTGATTAAAGTGCTTGAACATGATAAAGTCAATGAAAGCCATGAATACTACAGGGGGCTGTGCCATATGCTCCAAAGGCTGAGCCTGAAAGAGGTTTATCCTCATGCAAAAAACTGGTTTGAAAAGAATTATTACACTTTTAGGGAGAAAAAAGATATCGGAAGCCTGGCTGTTTCTGCCTTAAGCGCAATACAATCAAATGAAACACCAAAGTTTTGGGAAAGCATCTTTATTGTAAGCCCAGAAGAATGGGTGCAGGCCTCTTTTACCGGGCTGATGATCTGTTCCCCTCTGGAAGCAACTAAAAACCTCAGGTATCTGGATATAGGGATAAAAGACAAGCTTTATTCCCTGCTGGTAAGGAGGCTTTACAATCATCTTCAACACTCAAATAAGATGTCTTCTGAACTGGAAAGGCTTTACTTCAAGGCATTGCTTAATGAGGGAATAGGCTACGGCGAGGGATGGGCGTTGAGAGCAAATTCCGCACTATCAGAAATGTATTTAAATAAAGCTATTTAAGGTAAATAGCATGGCAGAGAAGTTTTACATCACAACTGCAATTGATTATCCTTCAGGCAAGCCGCATCTGGGCCACTGCTACGAGAAGGTGTGTTCAGATGTTATAGCGCGGTGGCAGCGCTTGCTCATAGGAAAAGAGAATGTGTTCTTCATGACTGGCTTGGACGAGCATGGCCTTAAGATTGAGAGGAAGGCTAAGGAAGCCGGAATGGAGCCACAGAAGTACGTGGACATGATGTCTGTATCTTTTTTGGAGCTGTGCAAGAAATACAATGTTTCTTACAACAGATTCATCAGGACTACAGAGGAAGACCATGTCAAGTACTGCCAAAATATCTTAAGTAAAGTACACGAAAACGGGGACATTTATTTGGGAAAATATGAGGGCTTGTACTGTGTTGAATGCGAAACCTTCTACACAGAGACAGAGCTTGAGGAAGGAAAGTGTCCTGTGCATAAGAAAGATTGCGAGCATATGTCTGAAGAGGCCTATTTCTTTAAGATGGGCAAATATCAAAAGCAGGTCGAGGAGTACATAAGGCAAGGCTATATATTGCCAAAAGAAAGAACCCAGCATATACTTTCCAGGATGCAGGAAGGAGTAAGGGACTTGTGCGTCTCAAGGACAACGTTTGACTGGGGTGTCCCATTGCCATTCGCTCCAGGACACTATGCCTATGTCTGGTTCGATGCTTTGCTGAACTATGCAAGCGGGGTTGATGGCAAGGATTTCTGGCCTGCCAACCTGCACGTGATAGGCCATGACATAGCTTGGCACCATTCGGTCATATGGCTGAGCATGCTGATGTCTGCAGGGATGGAGCTTCCAAAAAACCTTTTTGTCCACGGATTCATCAAAGCAGAAGGCGGAACGAAGATGAGCAAGTCTTTAGGAAATGTTGTTGACCCTATGGAGATATGCAGCCGCTACCCAGTAGACTCAATAAGGTATTTCCTAATACGTGAAGTGCCATTTGGGAAAGACGGGAGTTTCTCTGAAAAGGCCCTGATAGCGAGACACAATAATGAACTAGCAAATTCTTTGGGAAATCTGCTCAACAGGCTTGTTGTAATGGCCAGCAAGTATCAGGGGGGAGTAATCCTGAGAAGAGGAGAGGATGATCTCTGCTCAAGGCTTGACTTCACGTGGATAAACGAGTTGATGAAGAAGTATGAGATCCATACTGCCCTGGCAGCAATATTTGATTTTATTGGTGATGCAAACGGCTACATCAATGAGAAAAAGCCATGGGAACTGGCCAAGCTGGGCAAGAAGGAGGAGCTGGAATCCACCCTATACAACTTAGCTGAAGCATTAAGGCACATTGCAATATTAGTATATCCATTCATGCCGTCCACAGCAGAAAAGATTGCCGGGCAGCTTGGAATAAACGACTTTCATGAGCAGGACTTCTCATCATTAGTGTTCGGGCTGATGGAGAACAACAGGGTTAAAGGTGGAGAAATACTTTTTGAAAAGATTGAAGAAGAAAAGCCAGAAGAAGGTAAAGAAGAGAACAAACCGGCTGCTAAAGAAGAACAGCCTGAGAAGGAGGAAAAAATGGATGAAAACAAAGACCTAGGCCAAAACATAGGATTTTTCATAAACAAGATATTCATGCTTCTTGAGAACAAGTTTATGCTTCAGGTGCCAAAGCCGCTATTATTGGGGAAAGACACTGATTTCATAAATGCGGCAGGAAGAAGGATTGAAAGGATTGTAGGCTTGTTGAATGAGAAGAAGGATGAAGAAGCAAAGGCGAGCATTATTGAGCTTATAGAGGAAGCAGACAAGTACTCTGAATCCTGCCACCCGTGGAAAGATACTGAAAGGGCAAAGGCTGTGGCATTCATAGGGATAAATTTATCCCGGATACTTGCATTGCTTGTAAGGCCTTACAGCCCTGAACTTTCAATGAGGATCCATAGCCTGCTTGAAGTAAGGGAGGAAAAGGATTTCTCAAACATAGGAAATTTCATAATAAAAGTCGGGCATAAGGTCAAGTCCATAAAGAGCATTGACGCTCCGCCGGTTGAATTTCCAGAACCAGCAAAGCCTGTTGAAAGTCCACGAGAATCCCCAAAAAGGGAAGAGCCTGCTGAAGCTCCTAAAACAGAAGAATCCCAAAAAAAGGAAGAGCCTGTAGAAGGCCTTGTTGCCTTTAATGACTGGAAGAAGATGAAGCTCAAGGTTGGAAGGGTGACAAAGGTTGAGCCGCATGCTAACGCAGACAAGCTTTATGTCTTGCAGGTGGATCTTGGCGGGGAGCAAAGGCAGCTTGTTGCCGGGTTAAAGAATTTCTACAGCGCTGAAGAGCTTATGGGCAAGAAGATAATCGTAGTTACGAATTTGCAGCCAGCTAACATAAGGGGAGTGGAAAGCAGGGGCATGCTTCTTGCAGCAGAAGATTCTGAAGGGAATGTAAAGCTTCTTACAACGGATGGGGATATGAGGGAAGGGGCAAGGGTAGAGTAGGAAGCCTGTGTTGTTCTCTTTTTTTTCTGTGGAAGTATTTGAAACAGTTTTCCGACGGAAAACTTGCGAAAAATTAAGGGAAAGCTTATAAGTGTTGAAGTACCATAAATGATTATGGCAAAGAAGAAAGCAAAAAGGAAACCAGTATATTTCAACAATCCTAAAGTAAATGAAGCTTACCTCAAAGTAATTGAAATAAATAAAATGGCCAACCCTTTTAAAGGGATGACTACTATAGAGATCTTAAAAGAAATTAGGAAGCGCCAGGATTAATTATCTTTATGTCAAAGTTCTTTCCAAGAGTTGGAGAAAATCCCTTATCAATAGTTAAAAAGTTAGGGCAGCATTCGTCCACACAATTGCTAAATATTAAACAGTCCATAGAACCAATTCTTTGTTCAACATACCTTAGGTCTGATATTAAATCAAAACAATTAAATGAAGGAGTATCTATCACGAAATTATACTCCACCAGCAATTGATTCAAGAGTAAGAAGTATTTCTCTCTGTAGATTAATTCTCCCACGTTCATAAATGCCTTTACAACTTCTCCTAGAACTACACTAGAAGTTTCTAGCCTTATTTTAAAGTTAGCAAGATTAAACCCACATTCCGCACCCTATTTGAACAGAATTTGTTATTTTTTTATTAAGTGAGGAGGTATGGTTCCATGTAGTTATTTCCTAGAATTTTTAGTGCTTTTATTCCTTCTGGTCGGATATTTTTGACCTCATATCTTA
>JBDRFS010000104.1:0-2424 GCA_043818535.1 Candidatus Woesearchaeota archaeon | reverse complement strand
AGTAAAAAAGAAACATATCAACGAGATATCTGAACTATTTGACTCATACAAGATTAAATTTAAAATTCGTGAAATAAAACTAAAAAAAGATGACTTTGAAAAAAAACAGTTTTTATGAAATTAGGGTGCGGAATGTGTGTTATATTCTTTGAGTAAAAGTTCTAATGTCGGGCCGATATCCCCATTATGCTGATACTCCTGCAACGCATTGTAATACTCGTTCCTTCTTTTTAGCTCTATATTCACTGGAGGCAAACCCTGCTTTAGAAGTATGTTATTGAGGAGCAGCCTTCCCGCCCTTCCATTCCCATCCTGAAAGGGGTGGATGTTCTCAAACTGGTTATGGACAACAGCAGCCAAGACTAATGGGGGATATCTCTTTTTGTTCTGTTTGTACCATCCGATAAGTTCATTCAAAAGCCAAACTATCCTTGAAGGGTCAGCTCCCCTATGGGCAATATTGCCCCTTCCATCAGTAATTACTACATTTATGCCCTTCCCCCTAAACTTTCCAGCAAAGGTTTTGGAGTTTTCAAACACAATCTTATGAATATCTTTTATCAAATCCAGAGACAGATGGACTTTAGTCTTCCGAATAAGCTTCACAGCATCAGCAACGCCATATGTCTCTGCGACCTCCCACTTCGCAGCATCCTTTGGCCATTTGCCCTCTTCTATTATCCCTTCAACTTCTTTCAAGGTAACTGTAGAGCCTTCTATGGCATTGGTGTCATATGCAAAGACTTCAGAGAACCTTTGCCATTGTCTTTCATCCAAATGCTTAACCTTAATCTCAAGCTTCTTTAATCTTTTGAGTTCTTCTTCTGAGAGAGGATGTTTCAAAAGGTCCTTTATCCTCTTATATTCTTTCAGCCTCTCTTTAATCAAGACTTCGGCCCTCTTCTTGAGATTTTCAATCTGGCTCTTTGATAAATTGGCCCCTAGGTACCTGCGAATCTTCTTTACCTTCCCGTTGTCCTTGAACGAATGGGCGAGATAATACTTCTTCCTTTTGCCAATAGTCCTTTCTTCTATAAACATACTATCTTTTTGGGTGACTACCCTTTTAAACTTTTCTCTTTATGGGTGACCCCCAAATTGTGAAATTTCTTCAACTTAAAAAACCACAGAAAGCCTTATATAGCACTTACTGCCTAACTTCTCCTATGAATCCAGAATTGAAGGTACAGGAAGCAATAATAAAGAAGCATATGGCTAATGACATGCCCCTGCTTAAAAAGAACTGCTATTCAACTGTTGGCTCTAGTGGCTTTGACCCTGAAACATTTAGCATTATGCACGTTCTTTCAGCCTGGACAAACTGGGAAAGCTTTCCAGATGTCCCGTATTTCACTTTCTCAATATCAAGCGTTTGGTTTACGGAAATAAAGAACGACAATCTCTTGGGGACAAGCATGGACAATGGGCTGGATATAATGGTTAGGAGCAACTGCAGCGGGAATCCTTTAAAGATACGCCTTCCGCAGCCGGAAAACCTTTTCACAATAAGGAACTGGGGCGCTGAGAGCCCGGATGATGTCCCTTATTTGCTTAATCCTGGGCTGGCTGGAGAGGATGTGCTGCCTTTGGAAAAAAGCGTAAGCTATTTTGTATTCAGTGCGTTATCTGAATCTACATACACGCAACTCTGTTCAACACTGGAAATGAACCACCCTTATGCAGAAGAGGCTATAGAAAGGTATCTCTCTGCCGTGGATAAGGGTATGGGAAGATTCAGGGATAGTGGGAAAGAGCGCAGGAATGCGCTGAATTTCCTTAAAGAGCTTGATGATGTTTTCCTGCCTTACAAGGATTAGTTCTCTTGCACAAAAATCTGTTCTCACAAAAGGTTTATATACGCTTAAAACATATAGTCATTAAAGGAGGTGATATCTATTACGCCATTAGAAATAATTTGTCTGATACTGATTGGGATTAGCCTAATCAAGCTTGTTGTTGTGGCCATAAAGCCGAAAGCATGGCTGAAGGTGCCTGAGAGCATATTTGCCAGGCCTTGCGTGTCTATGGTAATGTCTTTGATATTGGCAGGGGTTGTCTTGTACTTCCTGCTGCAGGAGCTTACCTTCGTGCAGGTGTTTGCATCCATGGCTTTTTTCATGATGATAATGCTTGCTATGTTCTCTTCCTACTCTAAGGAAGTCATGGCAATGGCAAACAAGCTGCTTAAGAAGGGAGGTATGTGGAAGAGGATTTGGCTCGTGGTAGTGGTTTGGCTAGTGCTTATGGCTTGGGTGCTGTACGCTATTTTTGTTTAAGAAAACTAGCCAGAAATCCCCAAGTTCATGTGCGAAGCACATGGACGTTCCTTTAGGATGGGGATGAATGGCGTAATCTATTTCTATCAGAAGTAATTATTAATTGCCGGTAAAGTGGTGAGTCTCGGAGGTGAGACACATGGACATT
>JBDRFS010000103.1:0-6817 GCA_043818535.1 Candidatus Woesearchaeota archaeon | reverse complement strand
TTAATGTGAACGATTGCATCTGGGTGTATCTGCTTTGCATTATAGCTAGTCTCTAAGACAAGCCTCTTCTGAAGGTTGCTAGGGAAGTCGAATACGACAAGCCTAGGCTTCAGACCCCATGCAAGACCATACGCCTTCCTTGCCTTGAACATAGCACACCTGTGCTGTGCTACGGCTGTAGTTGTACCATCTGCGTGGGTTGCACCAACAGCATACCCTTTTGTGTTCGTACTTACTGCAACTTTCACATTAAGGTAGCTTCCAATCTCCCCTGTATTTATGACTGTGTTACTTCCATACTCTGAAGCGTTAACAAACTGTGAGTCTGTCAGATAAGTCTCTTCCTGCTCTGGAGCAATCAATAACACAAAGTCATTGTCATTAGTCCAAGGATTCTTTGTATCACTTGAATTTGCCTCACTTGTACCATAAGTCCAATACTTACAGGTCGTACTCATCAACTTCCTCTTGCCAGCAGCAACCATATCTGTTGCTACAACATCTCCAGTGGTCAAAGTCGCTCCGCTAGAAGCATCTCCACCATAGATTGCCTGAGAGCCAAAGACAGTTGATGTCGACTTATTACCATCACCAATCAACGCATCAATTACCGTCATGTCAACAGCATCTCCAGCTATATGGACAAGCTCTTCTCTTGCAGCCCTAATCACATCCACAGCATTTGTCCTAACCGCTTGGTTAGCAATATATATGCCATAGTTCTGGTCAACAGGCGTAATGGTCACACCACTCAATGTATTGAATGTGGTCGTGTTCATTGCAGCATTTTCAGCAGCAGAACCTTGACCTGAAGAACCACTTACCAAATACTTCGTTCGCCTTGGGATAGTAACATCCTTGTTACCAGCAGTAATAGCCGTCTCCCAAGCAAACTGGGAAGCAATGAAACGCTTCTTTGCAGCATCATTGATTTCCCTCAACCAAACCCTAGGCGCAAGGGTAGTAACTGGCATAGCAGCACCATAAACATCCGATGATGCAGTATCAGCAAGCTCAAAAACCCTTCTACTATAGTTAGCCATTATCCCGTCACCTCCTTGTCAAATTCCTGAAGATAATTAAGCATATCCATATCCACATCGCCTGACGAAGACAATTCATGCTCTGTTTTCTTCAAGGTCTTAACAGCAGGCTCGTTAAGCTTCTCTGAAAGAGTCTTAACTTGCTGCTTCAATTCCTCCATTTCTTTCTTAGCCTCGGCTTCAGCAGGCGCTTCAGCTTCAGGCTTCACCTCACCTTCAGCAGGAACCTCTTCTTTAGGAGCTTCCTCTTTAGGCTTCTCTTCTTCAGGTTTCTCTTCCTCTTTCTTTTCCTCTTCTTCCTCTTGAAGCTTAACAGCACTCCTGAAAGCATCTGTATAAGACAATTTCTCGTCCTTTGCCATCAGTTCCTCAGCCTTCTTTCCTACGGCTGCGGAAGAGAGCTTCTTAAGCTCGCAGAGTTCCAAGAGGTCTGTTAATCTATCCATTGATTCTTCAACCTCCTCTTTAGAATCTTCAATAGCTTTAAGTTCCTCTTTCATAATTTCTTTAAGCCTCTCTTCAGTAATACCTTCTTCTTCTGGCGTTTCTCCCTCTTCAGCTTCCTCAGTCTCATCTGGTTTAAATTCCTCTTCACTTAACTCTAAAACAGCCATATTATTTATGTAAGCAGTCTTGACAGCAGGGTTGGTCACAAGGCTAAAATTCTTGTAAGTAAAATTGTGAACAGCTTTGTTTTCATCAGTTCCACCAATTAGCTTAGGGCTAATGCCAAACTTAGGTTTGCCATACTTAAGGTTCTGAATCCAAGCAGGGTCACTAACTGCCAAATCCCCATAAAGAGTATCACCATCAAAAGACATATTCCTAACATGACCTATCCAACTAGCAGCATTCTTATCATCATGGTCTAAAAACAAGTGAGAATTACTCTTGTCGCCCCAATCAGTATTCTCAAAAGCCTTCTGAATCTCTTCCTTATCGTAAAAGTAGTCGTTCCAAACGCCTTGGCTCATCAAAGTAGCATGCTTTATGATAAAAAGCTTTTCTGGTTGAGAAATACCTTCTTTTGGCATATAATGAAAGTAGTCCAAATCACAAGTTTATATAGGTTTCTAAGAAAAAGGATTAAATAAGGTCAAACAGCACCTCATATTTATACACAGTACTCTCAGAAACGCCAACAAGCCTAGCAATCTCTGGCTTAAACACACCCTTCTTTGAAAGTTCTATTATCCTAGCCACTTTCTCCAACCCAATTTCCTTTTTAGCCATTTTTGCCTACCTCAAAAGAAATCCAGTCATCAGAATCCTTTAACACATATTTGCTGTTTCTTCTCTTAAATAGTAACTTGCTAACCTCAAGCTTGTTAAAAACAGAAAGTGCGCCATCCAAATCAGAAATGCTTTCAACTTTTACGGAAGGGCTTTCTTTAAAGTCATCTGAAAAAGAAAGCTTTCCAATAAATCTCTTCCTATCAGTCAAAGGCAAATGCTTTACATCTTCGCCAAGAAATAAGACATCTGACACATAAAAGCAAAAGTCTTCATGCCCTTTGTCGACAACAACACAATCTAAGACAAAATCTTTCTCATATAACATCTTTGCCTGTTCAACCAAATCCCTACGAGCCCCCTTGCGATTCTCAAACAAAGGAGTAATATCACGACCATTAGAAGAAAAAAACAAGATTTCGTTATCCTTCTTATGAACTAAGACCTTAATGCCGTCATTTCGTTCAACAAGATAAGTGTAACGCCCCTCTAAATCACTAAATTGCTTTAGTTTTCCTTTTACCGCCTCAAGGCTTTTCTCCTTTTCCCTTACAGCTTCTTCAAGAGACTTAAACTCTTCATCATACTTTTGGGCTATTAGTTCCTTTAAGCTCATTTTTTATCCTCTCCTTAACCTCTAAAGTTTGTATCTCTGCAAACACTTCCTCAAACTCATCAAATTTCTTATGCAAGTCTTCTAGCTCTGCAATAACCCTGCCAAGCCTTTCATTCCTAAGCCCCGTGCCTAAATCACCTACAGACCTTGAAAGAACTCCAAGCTTGTTAACAATGTTTGAATCATCAAAGTTTATTTCCTTTTCGCTAAGTTCCTTAATAGATTCTTTGTAAGCAGAAAGCTTTTCACTAATTTCATCAAAATAAAGCTTCAAGCTAGTAATATTTGAAGACGTGCTAACTTTAGACTCATTAACGCCTAAACTTACAGCCTTTAGCCCTTCAGACAAGCCAAATACCATATTAGACATCTTAGACACATCACCTCTAAGCGACAAGAGCTTCGATTTCAAATCACCCTCAGTAAGCTTGTTAAGAGCATCAATTACAGCTTCCTTTTCCTTTTCAGTCCAAACATCAGCCTTTATCCTTTGAACAAAGCCACCACCTTTTTTATCATAAAACTTCTTAGTAATAACTTGAAAAGTTTCTTCACCAACAACAACAGAACCATCAGAGTAAGAACCAATATACTTAGTAGCATAACTACCCTTATCTGCTCCAATAGGAATGCTCCAATCATAGTAATAAGTAGAACCAGAAAGCAAAGACAAAGCAGTCTCAGCAACATCTATGACTTCTCGATTGCTATTTATATGGCTAACAACAACCGCTCCGCTGGATACATCTGCTTGAACTCCTTTGTAAGTAACAAATGTCGCATAAAGTTTGATGCTACTTCCCTGCTCATACTCCATTTTAGCCCCCTTACGCTGGACAAATTAATTCTCCAACCCATGCTTTGAATATTCCATCTTTATAGCACTTGCTATAAGTTTCTAAAACACCTTCATTGTTGTAAAGGCAGTGGTATTCTCCTTGCTCGCCTCTAACTTTTATTACTTCAACTTCTGTTTCACAGCTTGGCTGGAACACATCTTGCCATTCAAGCCCCTGCTCTTCAACATATCGCCTAAGCGGAATCCATTCTTGGTATACTCTACCTTCATTGCAAGATAACGATTCTTCGACTTCGTTATCCAAGTAATAACCAGTCTTAGCTGAATCACTTAGTCGATGGAATACGGCTACATCTTCTGTTAGCGGGCAATAGTATGCGTTCTCTGCTTCAAGCGAAGTGAGATACATGCTTCCGCCAAATAAGGCAAGAACTACAATTGTTCCAATTAATCCAACTCTTTCAACTTTTTGTTCAACCATTTCTTTTTCCCTCCTTTTCTTTTTTTTATGCCGAATAAAAGTAACAATCAAGCGTATTATTATCTGATATACCGCAGTTCATTACTGGGTCTGCTGCGTGGTTTGTGTATTTGATGTGAAAGTTTCCGTCAAAGTATGGCGTTCCTGAAACGTTCAGGTCGTTTACTAGCACGCTGTTTGCATTGTAGTTTGTAAGACCATTAAAAGCTGCTTTGCCTCCGCTGTTAATGTTTTCTGAAACATTAACACTTCCAGTCACATCCAAAGCTACACTGGGAGTATTCATCCTGACACCGACAAAGCCACGAGCTGCGCCAGCAGAATTGACAGCTAAACCGACTATTCCATCTGCACCAGCAGAAGAGCCTGTTCCGCCAGCACCAGGCAACAAATAGAAGCTTCCGCCACTTCCACCCGCCAAATTGTTGCCAGCTCCACCAGTTCCGCCAGAGAGGGTAAATGAACCGCCTAATCCGCCGCCTGTTCCAGACCCACCAAAGGGAGCAAGTTTGTTACCTCCAATGCCTGCAATCATGTTGAAGTGTCCACCAGCTCCAGCAGGACTGCCTGTTGTATTATTACCACCTGCACCAGAGGTCATTGTAAAAACTCCGCCAGCGCCAGCAGTTACCACCCCAGACGAGCCTGTTCCAGAAGTAAAGGCAAGGTCTCCACCAGCAGCACCGACAGTAAAACTTCCTCCCCCGTTTCCAGAAACCACTTCAAAACCCCCACCTTTGCCTCCAGCGGAACTTGAGCTTGCTCCTCCAGTACCTAATGTAAAAGCGACATTGCCCCCTCTTCCTCCTAGTTTGTCAACGGCTGAACCACCTATGCCTGTGTTAAAATTAAAATCACTGCCTATCCCCGGAATCCCGCTTTGAATACCAGCACCACCATTGCCGCCGGTAAAAGTTAGGCTTCCAGCAGTTCCACCATCAGCATTGGAACCACCAGCACCACCACCGCCACCAGTACCAAGTGTAAAACTCATTCCACTGCCATCACCACCATCCGCCCCCCATTCAGAACCGCCACCGCCAGCTCCACCAGTTATAGATAATACTGTTGGCGCAGCTGTTCCCGGATTTCCTGCTACTCCAGCACTGCCTGTTATTGCCATTTCTGCGGTTATTCCAAACAAGCCATCAGAGAAACCGATGTTTACAAAGTTTGCATCGCCTGTTGTGTTTATTCCGCCGTCTGCGAATGATACACCTGATACTTTTATGCTTGCTGCGTTGAAGTCGCCTGTTACTGTTAGGTTGGTTAGGTATGCGTTGTCTGCTTCGATGTTTACGAAGTTGCTGTCGCCTTCAGCAGAAATTCCTTCACCATGAATGTAAAGCCTGCCATTCATATAGTCGCCACCTATGTCTACAAAAGTGTTAATGTCACTCTCTATGTCCTCTCTATCTATGTCATTCACATCTGATGAATGGATACAACCACTACCAGGAAACGTTAAACCAGAACAATTAAAGTCCTGAGTTTCAATTGTATGAGCTTGCAAAACATTCCAATCATTCTCAAGCTGAAGGTTTCCCTGTGGGTAAAAATCGATAGCTGTAGCTGCAACAGAAAAGGCTAAAAGAAAAAGCAAAACCTCCAACAACTTTTTTCCAGTTAAAACAAATTTCATACCAAAACCCCCTTAGACCCAATAATACACCTCAATGTAAAACTGGTCATAAACCTTGTTAATTAATGTAATTCTTGAAGCACTTCCAACAGTTGCCTTTGAGTAATCAGGAGCGTGAAGAAAAGACCCTTGCACATAAACAAACTCGTTAACAGTAACCCCTGACAAGTCAAAAGTCCTGTTATTGGTTCCATGAGTTCCAGTGCAATCGCTTCCCCTAAGTACAACAAATCTTGGAGCAATTCCTTCTGTTCCTGGAGCTAATATGCCACCACCTTTTACTAAAGCCATATCAAGCACCAAACAAGTAATCCCTCAGCCTTAATTTATCACAAAATGTTTTTCTAGAAGACATTGGAGAAACGCCCTCAAAGAGAATAAGCTCTTCGTCTAACAAAAGTTCTTTTTTTGAACTTAAGATTTCTTTAATCTTTTCAAGAAAGCCCTCCCCATCATCCAAACAAGAAAATACTTCAGAAGAAGAAACATCAGACAAAAACTTTTCCATTGCTTCAGGGTTTCTGAAATGCTGTAGCTTCTTCTCTTCCAAGAATTCCACTTTCTCCACATAGGTTTTTCCATCAAACGAAGGAACTCTCTTCAAAGAATCAAACTTCTTAACCATGTCAAACTCGCAGGCATCAAAGTTAAGCATGTTAGCCCACCTGTTTTTTCTTTCATCTTTGGATATTCTGTGCTGCTCTTCCAATTCGGAGAATTCTTTTAACCCTATATTCTTTGGGTTCTTCAAAGAGATAATACAAAAGCAGTCATTCCCACCTATGACATACAAAAGCTTTCCAATCAATTGGGAAAAATTAGGTCCAACGACAAGAGTCTTGTTGCCTTGCCAAATCATCTTTGCCTGATGTGGCGGAAGGCAAATGCCTTCAGAAGCGGAAGAGATATACTTTTCTTTAGGGCTCTCAGCAATCAAGAGGGTTTCTTTTTTTTTTAATTCACTTTTCATCTTTAGGTTGTTCTGTTGGTTTTTCAATTGGAA
>JBDRFS010000102.1:0-12861 GCA_043818535.1 Candidatus Woesearchaeota archaeon | reverse complement strand
GCTGAAGAGATTAGAAAGAAGCTCAAGTTAGACCATGACGTGGATGCAGACGTTGAAGAGATAGAAGAAGTGCTGGAGCACATGGATTATCTCAAGAAGAGAGAATCTTAATCTTTAGCAGCCGAGCTTCCTGTTTTTTTTCTTCTTTTGGCTTTTCAAATTTTTAGTTCTGATTTTGATGGTTGTTTTATCTACCATATGGTAGAAATAGTTACCATTCCTGTAAAAGGCTTTCTGTTCAAAAACATCCCAAGCTTCTAATACTCAAGAAAGAATAGAATCCAAAATTTCCTTAGCCTTCCTCCCATCCACCTTCCCCTTAAATTTCCCCATGACTTCGCCCATTAGCCCAGAAGCAGAAACCCCAGGATTGTCTTCGACTATCTTCCTTATCTCAGAAGTGATCTCATCCTCAGATATCCTCTCCACAATCTCTACCCCTTCACCTTTAACAAGGGAAGCAAGAGCATCAAGAACAGAATCTTTAGATATCTTTCCCTCGTCAAGATAACCTATTACTTCCCTAAAATTATCTTCTGTAAGCTTTTCCCCTTCCAACCCATACCTTGACTTCAGCTCACGAGGCATTGAGGCAATTACAGCTGCTAAAAAATTAGGCTCGACATTCTTGTAAGCAGTTACAAGCTCTTCAAAGAAGTGAGGATGCATTCGAACAACCTGCTTTGCCATCTCCGGATTAAGCCCATATTCCTTTTCAAACCTTATGGCTTTCTCAGCCAATAGCTCAGGAAGCTTGATGCTTTTTAGTAAATCATGAGTAACCTTGATCATGTGGATGTCTGACTCAGGATACATCCTTGATGATCCTGGCAATGGCCTGGCATAAGAGCTTGTTGCATTAACATGATTGGGTACTCTTGTCTCTTCAGGAATGCCAATTAAACAGTACTTGACCCTTTCCAACACGGCATTAACAGCTTTCAATGCCACTTCTTCCATTTCTGCGACTATAAGAATCAAATCATCATCTGAGGCATCCAGGAAAGGCTTCAAATTATGGAACTCCTGTTCCAGACCATACTTCTCAAGATCTTCATCACTGTGTATCATGCCTTTGGTGCCATAAGCCATTGCATATTCAGCCAATTCCTTGCCAAATGTCTTGCCTTCGCAGACTTCCCTCTTCAGCAATCCTGAAAACTTTGGAAGCTTTAATGCGAAGACCTTCCCTCCATCTTCAATAACTCTCCGGACTATCCTTGAGCTGCAGTTGTCAAAGAACAGTGTGGCTTCTTTAGGCTCTGTGTCTATTGACTCCAAATCCTTAAGCTCTTCTTTTATTTCCAGAAGGGTTTTCTGCCTCAGCACTTCATTCTTTACAAGCTTGCCCAATGTCCGGAGATCCTGCCAGCCCTTTATCTCTATCCTTGTTCCGCCTTTTATGCTAACATTAACATCCTGCCTTATTGTGCCAATGCCCCTTATTGTCAATGGAAAGCTTCTGAATATCATTCCAAACAGTTTGGCAACCTCAACAGCATGCTCAGGAGACTTAATGTCAGGAGCTGTCCCAAGCTCTAAAAGGGGGATGCCCTGCCTGCTTAATGAGTAGTAAACCTTGTTGCCTTCCCTCTTCTCAATCTTGCACGCGTCCTCTTCCAGATTGAGCTGGTCTATCCTTACGTTTCCCCCTAATGTTTCTATAAAAGAGTCCTCTTTTCCTAATCCAATAATCATTGTCCTTTGGAATGAAGTGACAGAAGAGCCGTCAAACACCCCTTTCCTCATCACACATATTGTATCCGGAATCTTAAGCTTCAATAACGTTGCCACCTCTAAAGCCATCTTTAGCGCTTCCTGGTTGACAGGCATTGGAGGCTCCTCATCCATGTCAATAAGGCAGCACTCATCTTCATAGCCATGATACACAAAAGACCTGTTCCTTAGCCTTTCATAAGCTCCTGCAATGTCTACTTTTCCTGATTCTCCAGTGAATGGCCTGATCTTCCTTTCAAACTCCACTTTTTGGCCTTCTTCCTGAAGCGCAGTAAAACATTTGCAGAACAGCTTCCTTCCGCCTATCTGCTGGTGGAACTCTAAGCCGCATTTGAAGCCTAATGCGCTATAGTCAAGGTCTTCCATAAGAATAAGAGTTAAGGCGTAGTATTTTTAATTGTTTTGGTTGATTCTGGCCTATTCTTTCTTTAAGGCTTTCCTGAGTGTTGCGCTGTTTACCCTAGATTGCCTTTCTGAAACCTTAGCCACTCCACCCAATATATTCCCATCAGAAATGTTCTTGAAATAATAGCTAATGCCATGATCTTCAATCTCCCAGCAAGATTCCTTTTCGCTGTCGTATATGCACAGCAAGCTTTCAAGCTTCTTATCACCATTAATGTCTGCATGGGAGATGTCTGCTCTCTCAAAAGGCTGTGTCTCAAATAAAGTTGAAGGCCCCCTTCCAGGCTTTAGTGCGTTGCTGTCAAGATTTTTCTCTATATATTCATAATCGCCCATTTCTGTGAAATAGCTGTCAAGATATTCAGAAGCCAGGCATACTCCTGCGAGGAACAGGCCAGTTGCGATGCCTAAACCGTAGTTGATTATGCTGAACCTTGGTTTTAAGCTTTTGTCCATTTTATGTAGGGATTCTTGGGGAGGTTTATATAGTTTTTTGTGAAAAAAGGTGAAATTTTCCGAAACCTGTTGTTCTTACATGTAGGTTCGCGTCGACAATCAAAGACTTAGATTAACTGGCTTCGTAAAAGTTCCGAAAAAAAAGATAAAGGGATATAAAGAATGTTAATGTAGTTGCAACTAAGATGAATGCAAGGTTTGAAAAGATTCATGAGTTCTGGAACGAACTCAGGATATTCGCCTTTGATAACAGAACTGTTTTTGAGAGCATTTTCATTATATCTTACACAATAGAACAGGCAGCTTTGGTAATTCTTACGTATCTCTTACCTCAATACAGCCTATTATGTGTTTCACTTTTTGCTATACTAGTCCTATCAACTTTTGCTGTACATAAACTTGCAATGGAATCAAGGATTAAGATACTAGAGAATAATGTAGTGGAACTTAAAAGGGCGAATAATGAAAACTTAGCAGAACTAAGAGCAATTAAAGGTTGGTACTGTCGTACTGGGAAGCTTTTCGGAAAAATGAGCCAAAAGCTTTATTAAAAACAGAGGTTTAATAACAAATATGGAAGATGCAATTACTATAGAGGAATTCAAGGAGGCTTTCAAAGAGAGTATGGCTGAGAACAAGAAGAGCATAGCAAAGATTGAAAGAAACAGTCGAAAGATAGAGAGAATTGTTAACTCCATTCTCCACAAGTAAGCAGCCGAATTTCTTCTTTTGAATCCAACTTAAGGCCTGCTCCAAACTAACTTGCTCTTCCTCCTAATCTCCCTTATCCTGTGCAATGGAATCTCTGAATCCTCCAAAGAGAAAAAGCTTTTGCTGAACTCTTTTATCCTAACAAAAGGCATTGCTATTAGCTTGTCCTTTATCCTGTCATAGTAATGCACTGTAAACTCTTTTTCATCAAAAGAACTATCCCATTTAATCCTATTCAAGAACTCAAAAGCTGTCTCCAATCTCAGACCTCGGGCTTATTTCTCCACGAAGATTCTCCATCATCATTTCTTTAACCTTTTCTTTATGATTAGTCAAAAGCCAAGCAAGCTTAACAAAAGTGGTCTCAACAGTCATGTCAGAATGGTTTCCAATGACGCCAGCTTCTTGGATTATTCTTCCAGGAGTGTAGACATCCATCTGCAGCCTGCCATAAATAGTTTGAGGAGCCATAACAACAGGCATCTTCCTTGCCAATTTCCTGATATAAGCCAGTATTCTGCGATGTTCAGAGGTGAATTCGTCTATCTCGTTGATTGGGAAATGGCCCAGGCCAGTCCCCTCCAGCACCAGCCCATCAAAGCCTTCATACACCTTAAGCTCCTCTGAAAACATCTGCGGCCTGGCCTTCAATATGCCTATTTTCAAGCTCTCATTTATGGGCACCACCCTGATTTTGCCTTCAGAACGCTTCCTATAGCCGCCCCTCAAAAACCTTACACTGCCCCCATACCCTATCTCTGCCCAAGGCTCTGCATTTATGGGCTTAAATGCGTCCCTTCTTGAAGTGTGCATCTTCCTGGCATTAGTCCCAGGGATAAGGGTGCAGGAGTCATCACTCATCCACTTGTGCATGCATATCGCAACTTCAGAAAACTCTGATTCGGCAATTAGCCTGCAAGCGCAAACAAGGTTCATTGCTGCATCTGAACTGCCACGGTCAGAAGACCTTTGCGAGCCAACGACTATTACAGGGACAGGCAGCTTCTCAAGTATAAATGATAAAGCAGCAGCTGTATAGTGCATGGTGTCAGTGCCTTGGGTTATAATTACCCCATCAACCCCATTATTGACCTCTTTCTCTATCTCCTGCGCCATGATATTATAATGGGCAAACCTCATGTCATCAGAGGCCATGTTCCTTATCAGCCTTGACCTTATGTTCACTATGTCCTTAAGCTCTGGAAACATGGAGATTATATCTTCCGGGCTGAACTTTGAGGTTACAGCGCCTGTGGCATAGTCCACCGAGGAAGCTATTGTGCCTCCTGTATGAAGAATGGATACTGTCTTCAGCCCTTCCTTGGGCTCAAAAGGCTCTTTCTTAACTTCTTTCTTTGAAAACTTCTCTACAAGCATTGTCTGCCTTATCTCATGCTTTTCAAAGCCTATGTTATAGCCATTATTCAGCTTTATGACAACTATAGAATCATCAGGAGAGGGCATGAGTATGCCTGTGTATTTTCCATCCTTCGTAAGCAGGGAAACCTTGTCCCCTGGGGAAACCTTTTGCACCATTTCAAGGGTTTAAAGAGGGGGAAGATATTTAACCTTTTCGGAGGGGACTTCTTAGTGGCTGAACATTTTTAGGTAAATCAGCAGCCCGTCCTGCCACTCCTGTTTGAGAAGAAAGCATTAACGACCTTAAGCAACAGAAGATGCAATGCTGGCTTCCTAAGAATACATCCTAAAGGAAGGCAAGATTTTATTTGCTTCCCTTCTTTTTTAAGTGCCTGTTCAATATCCCCTCAAATCCAGAGGCTCTTATAAACAGCAATTTCTTTTTCCCGACCACCCTTTTTTGCAAGAATCCCAATTTTTCCAGTTCCAAAAGGTCAGTTCTCGCTGTCTGATAAACCACCCCGAACTTATTTTGCAGGGCTCTTATGGTAAATGTTTTTTTAGGCTGATCAGAGAGCTTTTTTAGGACATATAGCTGCCTGCTATTGATTCCCCCAACACCTATATAATCATATAATGCCTCTTTTTCTTTTATTTCCAGTTTGATGTAATCTTTCAGGTCCTGTAAAGCCTGGTCCATTTTTTTAATTTGGTAAAGGACAAAATAGGTCAAATCGTTTTCGTCCAGCTCCGAATAAAGGTAGGCCCGGGCATATTGCGAAGGGGACCTGATTATAGTTTTAGAAATTGACGTATATTCCAATAACCAATAACCATGTGAAATCAAATACCAATAGAATAAGGCTCTTGCCGTCCTGCCATTGCCGTCAATAAACGGGTGGATGTATCCCATGAGAAAATGTAGAATACTTGCCTTTATAATCGGATGGATAAATGATTCCTTGTCATCTTTATTTGCAAATTCACAAAAATCCCTTATTAAAACAGGAATGCGCTTATAATCTGGAGGATTATAAAATATCTTTCCAGTCATATTGTCAACAACATGGATGTCATTTGAGATTCTGAATTTGCCTTCGAAACGTTTGTCATCCAGCGTATCCTTAACCAGGCTGGCATGAATGTCCAAAATCATCTTGGGCGTTAATTTTACGCGCCCCAGGTCTTTGATTTTCAGGTTGGCCAGATAGTTATTGAGGATCATTCTTTCGGATTTATTTATGGGCTTCCTATCATTTATCAACATCTCTTTAGCTGCTTTTCTCGATGTGACTGCCCCTTCAAGCTGGCTGGAAGCAATTGCCTCCTCCATGATAGAGCTTATAAGATACATGTCCTTGTCCTCATCCGGGATTAAGGTTTGTGTTCGCAGTGTTCCCCCCATGTTCAGGTCAAATTCATGCAGCTTGTGGGAAATGGCATCAGTAATTGTATACTTAAATGTAAAATCCTTAGCCTTGCTGATGGATATTGATTTGATGTTAGAATTCCTGTTGAATTTTATTAATTGCCATAACAGCTCTAATTTTGTTTTTGGAGGGTGAGACCTGTGGATTAATTCTTCCCAGAAGAGATATCTTTGGTTTACCGAGTTAATATACTCCCTAACATCCGCCCGGCCCATATACTTGAAAATTTCCGTTTTTACACTCTTACCTCTTAGAGTGCTTTTCCTATCCGGCGGGATTTTAGGGTATTTCATCTATATTATAGTTGGATAGTATACACCATATATAAACATTACTAATTTTCTTTAGATTAGTAATTAAACACAGATATTACTAAATACTACTAATTTTTTCTAAATTAGTAATTAAAACCCTTCTTAAGGCAGCCCGTCCTGCCACCCTTGTTTGAGAAGAAAGCTTAACGATCATTTGCTACAGGAGAAGCAATGCTGGCTTCTTAATCAAAAGGACGAACCCTATCCCCCTCATCCAGAAAATCCGGCCACCCATAAAACCCCACATTAGAAGCAACTGCAAAATCAACAGGCCCCTCAACAACATCATAGCCGCTCACAACAAGCTTCCAAAGCCCCAGATCTTCCTTCTGCACAGGATAAACAATCTGCTCAATATTGTTAGTATGGTCCTCCCCGTCAACAGCCATTTCCCCAGGATTGTCAGGATCCAATACCTTGGGATAGATAGCCTTGCCAGAGGGAGTGTAAAGCACAATATCCAGGTCATTCTTAAGCGCCTTCAACGAATTAGGAACCCCGGGAATGTCCTGATAAGCCATTGTTATCTTTACAGGCCTTGCAGCATTCTTCACAGCTATATTATATACAGCAATATCTCCTGTATCCCTTATTAGACTTTCCCTGTACATCCTGTTCTCCATGAAATGGAAGGCATTATCAGCATCAACATGGCCAAACCCAGACTGGAAGTCAACATATCGCTGCCCAATGTCCCATGCGCTCCCTGCCAAAAGGACTTTCATCAATTGAGGGGAAATTTCATCGCCATATCCAAGTATCCTATACTGCTGGTTGAGCAAAATGCCAATAGCTGCTGTCAATGGAGTTGCCATAGAGCTTCCCATCTTTGGAGCATACAAGTTGCCAAAAATAGGCTTAAAAGCTGTTGTTGAGATTATCTTTTGAAATTCTCCCCCTCCAAAATTAACAACAGTAATGCCTACCCTCCCATCATCTGCCGGCCCAAAGCCGGTGTAGTCAGCCACAACTATGTTGCCCAGCTCGCCATACATGCTGGCTCCAACGACAATAGCGTTCTTTGACGTTGCAGGAATTCCTAATGTCCTATACCCTACTTCATCAGTGAAACAAGGATGAGGGTCTCCCCTAAAATGGATTTCTGCCCTTTCATTGCCAGCTGCAACAAACATAGTAAAAGGCTTCAGCCCAAAAGCGCCATGGCCAAAAAAGTCAACTAAAAATGAAGTAAGCTCATAATCACCGTTAAATTCGCACGGAAACTCATTAAGGCTGACATTGCTGCCTATGGAGTTTGTCACCAGGGCAGCGCCCCAGGCAATAGCCTCCATGTATTTCACCAGAAGATTATTTGGGGTGTTGTAGACGCAGTAAGGGTCGCAATCGCCGTGCTCCATTGCAAGTATCTTTACTTTAGGAGCAACGCCGCGAAACATCCTGTCAAACTGCATTTCATCCTCAGAAGTGTTGAAAAGCTCGCAAATCTCCTCGAAATACTCGTCAATTGTGCTTTTACTGCACCTCTTCCTCAAGGCTTCTACAGTTGCAGTGCCATCCCCCCCTAATATCCCTGCAACATGCGTCGCATGCGCACTTCTGGAAGGGCCGTCATCATAGGGCACAGTAACCCTCCCCTCCAAGTCAGGATGCTCCTCGTAGACCAAGCCACCATCATAGACGCAAGCCTTCATGCCTGTTCCGTCAAGCTCCGGATGAAAATACTGCACAACATCAACATTGCTCACATCTTGGGCATTATGGTTCAGCTCTGATAATGGGATGGAAGGATAGCCGATATACTGTATATTGTCCAGGATTGCAGCATTTTTAACGAAATAATCGGCAGAATCCTTGTCAACTGCCACATTAAGCAGTTTCAGGGGCTCAACTATTGAATTTACACTAGCCCCAAGGGATTCTAACCCGTTTTTGGCTTTTTCGATGTCAGCATCCCCATGCAATATTATGTTAAATCCTTGATTTTCCCTGTCATAAGACCATGAAGGGGCGTTATCCCCTATATGAGAGCTTATTTTGTCTTCCGGGAGTATTCGGCCCATATACCTCAAATTATCGTCATTAAGCGCCTCAAGAACCTCAAATCCAGCATTTATAGAAGCGAAATAGGTATTGGAGGCTATTGGGGCCAATATTTCAATGCCTTTAAGCTCCTTTTGGGTTAAATTATGCTTATACTGCACAATAACGTGCATTTTAGCCTTTTCATTAAAAATAATCTCATTAAGAAGCTCGCTCTCTATGACTTTATCTCCAGAAGGAGTAAATGTCCTGCTTTTAAGCTCAATCTTGTAGTCCTTGCTTATTTTATCAGAAGCTTGGAACTCTTGAGAACAGCCAGCCATTATCCCAGCAGCCAAAAATGGAAAGATAAGCTTTTTCATTGTGGTGCGTTAGCAGCCGTGAACTTATAAATGTTCGCGTTTGTTTATCGGTTTTTTAGCAGAATTTTTTTCAGAAGTTATGATTGTTTATTAAATCAGGCATTTCCTCAAAAAAAACAATCCAAAGAAAAAAAGCAAATACTCGACGGGAAAAGGCAAAAATGAGATTAAACAACTACTCTAAAATATATTTTAGACTTTAAAAAGGTTTATATACTCCTAAGGCTATTAAAAAAATAGAAAACTTGAATTTTGATTGATTGGGCGTTAATCAAAATCCAGGCAAACTTGGGCATATACGTTGGGCGTATAACTTGATTTCTATATGAAGTATAGTGTATACTAGTATATAAAGTTTATTATACTGTAAAATATACTTCGCGTTCCTATTGGGGAAAAATTAAGATAAAAAAGGGGGAGAAAAAAAATGGATTTTATCGTGCAATCCGCGCTACAGGCTGCAGAAGCCTACAAAACAGACGAAGTACAGATTGGTCAGGCCAACATAAAAGTAGTTGGATGCGGAGGGGGAGGAGGAAATGCAACCAACTGGCTCTATAAGAAAGGAGTCCAGGGTGCTGAAATAATAGCCATAAACACGGACAAGCAGCATCTGGACCTTATCGAGGCAGACAAAAAAATACTGATTGGAAAAGACCTCACAAGAGGCCTTGGCTGCGGCGGATTCCCGCAAAAGGGCAGGGATGCCGCAAAAGAGCAGATTTCAGAGATAAGGGAAATGCTCAAGGGCTCAGACATGGTCTTTATCACAGCCGGGTTAGGGGGAGGAACAGGGACTGGTGCTGCCCCAGTGGTGGCCCAGATCTCAAAGGAAATCGGATCAATAGTTATTGGTACCGTAACAATGCCCTTTGACATAGAAAGGGCAAGGATAGACAAGGCTGAATTTGGCCTTCAGCAGCTAAGGGAAATATGCGACACAGTAATAGTTATCGACAACAACAGACTTGTGAGCATTGCAGGCAACCTGCCAATACAGCAGGCATTTGCAGTGGCAAACGAGCTTGTTGCAACAATGATTAAGGGGATAGTAGAGATAATTGCAGTGCCGTCATTGGTGAACTTAGATTATGCAGACGTAAAAGCCATTATGGCAAATGGCGATGTTTCGGTCATCGGGGTTGGGGAATCCGACTCTGAAAACAGAGTGGAGGAAGCGGTTAAGCGAGCCTTATCCAATCCTCTGCTTGATGTCAGCTACGAGGGAGCGTCCGGTGCGCTCATACACGTAACTGGCGGCGCTGACCTTACATTAGATGAGGTCAGCAAAGCAGGGGAAATGATAACAGAGGCCCTTGACCAAGATGCAAATGTCATATGGGGAGCAAGGATAACCAACGAGATGAATGGCAAGCTCCGCATCATGACAATAGTTACAGGGGTTAATTCCCCTTATATATTAGGAAAGTCTACTGCAAAACAAAGCGCGAATGCACTTGCCGTAAGTGAGGAACTGGGCATCGATCTTATAAGGTAATTACATAGTCCAGGGCAACACCCCCAATAAAAGCCCTCACTTTAGTCTTGCTAATGCCCGCAAGGGCATTAGCTTTTTTTTAATTCTAAACAAAAACTTCTTCTCAAACTACTAGATTCAGAAACAGGCTGCTAACAAAAATTATATATACACAGAAATCTCTATATTAAGCAGTATGAAAAGAGGAATACTGATTTTTATATTTGTATTGCTGCTTATTCCTGCAGCCTATGCTAAATTAAGCATAAACGTGCCTGAGGACAGGTACAACCTTGGAGACAAGATGAAGGTATCCGGGTCTGTGTATGAGGGGGAAGCTGTCACAGGCTACCTTAAGTTCAGTGTCAGCTGCGGAGAAGGGCTATTCCTCGTGCAGATTGTCCCAATAAGCATAGCAAAAGAAAAGGAAGTAAGTTTCCCAGGAGATATCAGCGTTCCTGACATAACAGTATCTTCAGCAATGCAAGACAAGTGCACAATCATGGGAGAGGTCGTTTCCGGCGACAAGGTAATAGACCGAGGATTCTCAACCCCATTCGAGATTACAAAAGAACTTGTAGGAAAATTCTCACTAAGGGAAACCATGATACAGGTGGGAAGCGTAATAAGGATAATCGGAGAGGTGTCAAAGCTGGACAATGGGCCTGTTTCAGGCGTTGCAGACATATACTTCAGGCATTCAGACATGCGCTACCTTGCAGACGTGATAAGCATTGAGGATGGGTTCTTCAACTATTCCTACACAACAACCGCAACGCCTGCAGGAAGCTACTCCATAGACATTGTGGCGCACGAGCTTTACGGCAATGAGATGCTTTTTGAGGATGTTGCGAGCTTTGAGCTTGTCAACCAGTTTTCCATAATTGCAGGAATAAACTCAAGGACACTCATGCCAGGTGGCGAACTCCAGGTTTCAGGCGAGGCAAGGGACGTAAAGCAGGAGTTTGTGCCTTCAGCCTCTGTAAGCGTAAAAATTGACGAAACATCCTACCCTACAACATTAACAGACGGCATATTTTCATATTCAATAACGCTCCCGGAGAACATAAAGAGCGGGAAGCACAGGATAGAGATTAGTGTGGAGGACGACAAGGGAAATACTGGATCTGCAATTAGGTACATCGACATAACGCCTGTCCCAAAAGTGCTCAAGTCAAATGTCCCCGAGGAAGAAGTCATACCAGGCACAGATGTTACGCTCGTGCCCGCAATCTACGACCAGGCTGACGACATAATTGACACAATGGTCGAAATTCTGGTGGAAGGCAAAGAGGAAGTGATAAAGACAACCGTGAGTTCTGGAGAAGAGCTTACGTTCCCCATCCCCCAATTCACCCTGCCCGGAGAATTAAAAGTTAAGCTGAAGGCAATGGGCCAGGAGGCCGAGGAGAAGATAACAGTAAAGGAGCACTATTTATTAGATGCAACTGTTGAAGATGGGATACTTACCATACGCAATATTGGCAATGTCAAGCACACGGAAAAGCTTGTAATAGGAGTGTTAGGAGAAGAAGGGGAGGATAAGATTTCAACAAGGAAGTCCATAAAGCCTTCTGAGGAGATTGAGATAGACTTGAGCAAGGAGCTGGGCTCTGGCACCTACAGCCTTTACATCCCTACAGGGAAAGAAGTGAAAAGGATAAATAATGTTAAAATCATTGAAGGAAAAAGCAGGCTTGACATGACGCTGCTGTATTACATGCTTTTCATAGTCGCCATAATCCTGCTTGCGTTCCTTGTGTTCACTGGCAAGAGTTTCAGGAAGCAGCCTCCTGAACAGGAATACAGGAAAAAGCCCCCAGTTTCCCCAGCCCTTAAATCCGCATTGCAGAAGGAGCTTGAGTCCCCAGACATAGAGGACTTCAGGAAGAGGATGATGGATAGCATACGGGAGACCGAGCAGAAGCAAGAAGAGGAGCCCAGGCAAAAAAGCCATTACCTCAAAAATAGGGAAGCTGAGAAGAAGGGCGGCAATGCCTTCAACAATATGTTCGGCTAAACAGGATATAATCCTTTTCCTCTTCAATTTCTTCAAGATCAAATATTTTCTTTAGTTTTTCCCTCAGCTCTTCAGAATTCTTCGCTTTCTTGAGTATTGTGAATGCGAATGCAGCATCATCCTTAGCAACCCTCATTATTTCAGCAGCCGCCTTGCCAACATTTTTAACATGATGCAAGGCTGTTACAGAGATAATGCTGTCAAAGCTTTTATCTGGGAATGGAAGGTGTTCAGCATCTCCTATAGCCTTTTCTCCATCAAAATGGTTTAGCATATCCTCAGAAGGGTCCAGGGCTACTGCATCCACATTGTTAAAGAAAGATGTTGAAATGCCAGTGCCTGCCCCGATGTCCAGCATCCTCCCTTTAGGCTTAAAATGCTTTGCCAGGAGTTTCAGCTTTTTTATTTGCTCTTCCCTGTGCAGTTCATCATATCCTTCTGCAATATCTGAATAGTATCCCATTTTAATGTCCAGGACAAAGCTTCTTATACTTATACTTTTCCAGCTTCCTTAAAGATTCACCCATCTTCTCTGGAACGCTGGTAGGCAAGTCTGTCCTGCCTATTGTCCCAAAGTCAAACAGCGTAT
>JBDRFS010000101.1:0-3292 GCA_043818535.1 Candidatus Woesearchaeota archaeon | reverse complement strand
AATAAAATAAAGCTCATATCATTTGTTGCCCGTGGTAAAAGGAGAATCTCCATGCTCGAGCACCTTTCCAAAAAGAGCAGCCCGCCTTCAGAGCTTGCCTCAGATTTGAAGATTAGTCTCTCAAACTGCTGTACCTGCCTCAAGAAGCTTGCAGAAAAGAAGCTGGTCGAGCCAATAAACATGGACAGGACTTTCAGGTTCTACAGGATAACGCCATTAGGCAAGAATGTCTTTGCTGAAGCTAAAAAATTGAAAGAAAAAATAAAAGGGCTTAAGAAGTAGGCTTTTCCACTCTTCCCGAAGTAGGCAGCTATGTGTGCGAGGTTGTTTGGGCTCTTGCTTATGGCCTTGATTAAAAAAATCATTTAACCGTTCTAGCCCTTCCTACTAAGGATTTTAGGTGTTATTTATCCACCAAGGATATAAAATCACTAAGGCCCCTAAAAGCCCAATAGCTATACCTAAAGCACTAACCCAATATGTAATCGCTACTGCAAGAAGAAATACCCCTCCAGCACTGATAAAGAGTTTAATTGCCAATGGCGTATTCTTGCCCGTCTTTTTTATTTTTGCCATGTATTATTCACTTCTCCTTTTGCCGGCCTGCTGTTGGATTGCTTTGCCGAAGCAAGGGAATTAAAAAAAAATAAAAGGGCTTAAGTAGTAGGCTTTTTCCACTCTTCCCAAAGCAAATCGCCTATATAGCCCAGAAAGAAGCGCCTTACCTTCCTCTCCCTTGGCAAGGTCTTCCACTCTTCTTTCAGCTCCTTGGCTCCTGACACGATCTGATCTTTTGCTGCTCCCATAATCTCAGAGCCTATGTCAACTACGTCTGCAGGGATTTTTACGATCCCTTTCATTTTTTCTCTCCTGACCCTAAGGTCACTAAGTCTATAAGGCAAACTCCAAGCAAACCTATCGTCCCGAAACATAATATCCCGGCGGGATAGGCTACTCCACGTATTGCCCATCGGCTGTTGGTTTCCATCTTATTCCTCCTGCTTTTTGGTTCTGATGAAAATAGCTTACAAAGCCCTAGCCTTTCTCTGGCCAAACCCTTTAGCATTTTTTTCATCATTGCTTTTACAAATAGTACCTCACTTAA
This sequence comes from Candidatus Woesearchaeota archaeon, assembly GCA_043818535.1. Classification (GTDB taxonomy): domain Archaea; phylum Nanobdellota; class Nanobdellia; order SCGC-AAA011-G17; family GW2011-AR17; genus JBDRFS01. The sequence goes on along the minus strand of JBDRFS010000101.1, from coordinate 2,187 downwards.
ATATTTTTCGCTACTGTAGACCCTATAACCTATGAAATCTGAGGTTTAAACCCAAAGTATGTTGCAACTTACAAACATTTATAAATTCTAACACCCACATGATAGCACATGAGAAAGACATTCATGAGAAGAAAGGAGTTTTTCACCGTCGTCAACAGCCACAAGCTCACAAGCATCTACTTCCTGGTAATGGAGGACAATTTCCTCACAGGCAGGGATGTTGAGGACATAACAGAAGAGATCCATGGCACTACTGCCCCGAACATACACATGCTGATGAAAGCGGGCTTCCTGAAGAAAAAGAGGATAGGCAACCATCGAGGATACACCTATAGCACAGACCCAATACCTGACCTCCTGATTTATGCCCACCTCACAGAGATCATGGGAATACAGATGCCCCAGCGGCTCAACAAGTGGACAGATGCGCTGTACAGCTTCAGGAAAATAGAAACGGAACTGGAAAAGCTCAAGGGCAACAAATTCCTCAAAGATTTCATAATAACAACAATAACCTACGATGCCGTTACAAAATATCCTGCTTCAACCATCATACACCAATACTGCTTAAGCTGCAGAAAGCGATTCCACTTCAAGAGAAGCAAGATTTGCCCGGACTGTGGTAAGAGGGCGTTAATCTATATCACTCCAACACTGCTGGAATGGGCGAAGACATTCCTCAATCACCTTTCGATAATCTACGGCAGCAAGCCGCTGATGAAGAGGCTTTCAGCAGCCGAGAGAGAGGGCATGGAACAGCTTTTAGAAGTCTTTGACTTTAAGGAGAGGAATCCTGTTTTCATGGCCAAAGAAATGCTAAACAGTTACTTCGAGAAGAAAGAGCAATTGGAAGAATAATGCAGCCAAGCGCTGAACTATACTAACGGGGGAAAAAATGGACAAGAACAAAAGACTAAACAAGACAAAGGACTATAAGCCCTTCAGGGGCATAAGGGAGCTTCTGGATGCCTACGAATCCTGCAAGAAGCCGATATGCAATATGGGAGACCGGGAATTTGAGGAGATGGACTCCGACCTCTTAGAGGAAATTTCCAGCATTAAAAAAGAGACTGTAAGGCGCTTGAGGGAATTTCAAGCAAGGCTCAAGGCAACAAAGAAGGAAGGCAGGCTCCATATCGCAAAGTTCATGAGGAAGCACCGGCTGGGATGCGAAGAGACATGCATTGTGCTGAACATGCTTTTTCTCGGAGTCAAAAGCATTGACATGGAGCTCATTTTCCACAATGCCCTGTACGCAAAAGAAGCAGACAAGCCAATGATAATAAGGCACCTCCTTCCAGACTCAAAGCTGATGAAGAGAAAGATAATAGAAGTGGACGGCTTTGATGGGGACTTCTCCTATTCAGTAACCCAGGGGGCCCTGAATGATTTTTTTGGAAAGAAGAACCTTAAAGGCGAGAAAAAAGGGGAGTGTGGAGCCATTATGCCTAAGCCAAAAAGGGATTTTAGCGACATCGTGCTGCCTGAGAAGACTTTGGGGAAACTGAAGCTTGCCTTGAAGCAGGTTAAGCATGGCAGCAGCCACTTTAGGAAATGGGGGCTTGACAGGCTGCAGGAGAGCTCCAGCTTAAGCATGATCTTTGTCGGGGCGCCTGGTGTTGGCAAGACTATAACCTCTGAGGCTGTTGCAAATGCTCTTGGGAAGAGGATTTATAGTGTGAGCTATGCGCAGCTGGAGAACTGCTACATTGGCGAGACTGGCAAAAACATAGCAAAGGTGTTCAAGGAAGCTTCTGAGAATGATGCTTTGCTCTTCTTTGATGAGGCGGATTCAATCTGCTCTGCACGGACTTCTGGTGGCGGGGCGATTGACTCTTACCATAATGAGGACCGCAACGTTATGCTTAAGGAGCTTGAGAACTTTAAGGGGATTGTGATATTCTCTACGAATATTGCTTCTGGGATGGACAAGGCTTTTGAGAGGCGGATTTCCATGCACATTCATTTTCAGAAGCCTGGTTTTGAGGAGAGGCTGCAACTGTGGAAGCTGATGCTGGGGAAGTGCCCGCTGGCTGCTGATGTTGATTTTGGGAGGCTTTCGAGGTCTTTTGAGTTTACTGGCAGCGACATAAGGAATGCTGTCCTGCATGCTGGCAGGATGTCTATTGGTGGGAAGGAATTAGGGATGGCTGAGCTGGAGGCTGGGTGCAGGGAGGTTGTTGGCGG
>JBDRFS010000100.1:0-21986 GCA_043818535.1 Candidatus Woesearchaeota archaeon | reverse complement strand
ATTGCCAAAGATTGGTAACCGCCGCCAGAATTAAGTACAAGAACAAGAAACAGAAATGAGAAGTATCGTCGAAGAATAAAAAAATTAATTCAGAAGGCTGAAAGAATTATGGCGGAATACGGACTTACGAAAATCGCTGTTTAACCTTGGATGGATGTACTTGTAAGTTACAAGGTGCACTTTTTTCTTTAATGTTTCTTCTAATTCGACTTTAATGCCGCCAAGCCCGAAACCAATGCCTTTCGGAGGCTGTATCAAAATATCAACATCACTATTCTTCCTTTGCTCTCCCCTAGCATAAGATCCAAAGATTCCTGCCCTCACTACACCGTTGCTTTTCAGTATAAACCTTATCTTTTTCTTATTTATATCTTTCATTTTCCAATCACTTGCTCCAGTAATATGTATGCAATAATAAGATATAAGGCTTTCTGTTCAATGCTTGCAGGGCATCCGCCAGAACTTCTTGCATTCTAAACAATAGTAGACCAGCTTCCCATCCCTTGTCCTAACCCTCAGGTTCTTTCCTGGAATAAAATAGCAGCCGCAATGCCTGCAGAACTTCCTCTTGAGGCGGGATGGAAGCCTTAGGTTAACCCGCATTGCTATCCTTCTTGCCATGGCAACATAGCGGTCTGCCAGCTTCTTGGAAGAGGATTCATCAGCCTTGGAGAATAATATGTCTATCCTCTCTTTGGCTATCTTTTTCTGCTTTTCCGCAATGAGCTTCCTCTTGTTCATAGTTTAGAGTAAGTTGGTGCAAGTTAAATAAATTTCCCTTGTAGGGTTATAGAAATGTATGTTTTTCACAAGGCCGTTAACGTTTAAGGAGGAGGTTTTTATCTTCAAGTGATCCACCATAATCTTGAAATTTGAATCTTATTGTTTTGATTTTTCTGTCCTTGTAATTTTTTCTAAACACAGAGAAATCCAAGTGTGGTGCAGAAGACCAGCCTGTATTCCCGCTTAACCCGATTACCTCTCCTTGCTTGACTTTATCTCTAATTTTTACAAAAGACCCTTTATGTTTTAAGTGAGCCTAAGAAGCATATGTCCCATCCTTATGCTTAATCTCTATTTCATTCATATGATTTTTGTAAGCCCCTTCTCCTTTTGCAGGATCTTTGCCAGAATAATTCTTTTTCCCTGTATCTTTTACTTTTGTAACTTCACCTTCACGTGAAGCGATTATCTCTGTTCCTTCTGGCAGTAAGAAATCTACTGAAAAAGTCATATCTTCTTCTGGCCAATCCCTATGGCTCATTCCCTTAAATCCTTGTCCAATTTTTACAGGTCTCTTTTTGAATGGTATTATATAACTCATACAGTATGATAAAATGCCTATGTTTATTTAATGCTTTTCCTTAGAAGCTTTAAAGAATTAAGCAGTAGCAACCATCTCTCTCTTTTTTAATTCTACTTTCTCCAAAGCCTGAGATATAAGCGCCTTCTCAAGTTCCAGTATTTTCTTTACAATCAAACTTTTAGAATTTAGAGTGTAAAGCTTTGTCTTTCCAAACTGCCTCGTTACCTTAACTATGCCGTGGCCCTCAAGCTCTTTCCAATAGTTAAATAAAGAAGCCCGGGAAATAGCAGCACCTTCTGAAATGTCCGACTTTGAAAAGTCCATTCCCTTATTTTCCACCAAAAAGTCAATTATCCTAAATAAAGGCATGTCTCCTGTGAGCTGCAACAATAATGATTTTTGTTCCATTTTACTACCTCTATGGCATGTATATAGAAGTATAGAAAAGTATATAAATCTTACCCTTCAAAGTATATTTTGGTGGACTTTTATGTGGTCAGATGATGAGATAAAGGGGAAAATATTACACAAGCTAACGCGTCTTGGAAAGTTCAAACATAGCCATACTTCCATTGACAACCTACCAAAAGGCTTTCCAAAAGACTTAAGGGGAGAGGTAAAGGCACTTATTGAAGAGCTTATTCAAGAGGGAATATTTTTTGTGAAGCCTACAGCTTATGGAAAAGAAGTTTCTATAAATGCAGAGAAGAAAGAGAGGATTATGTACTATATCGGCAAGTTCTTAGACAAGTAGTTTTGGGATAAATTTCCCTATCAAAGCCTTATTGCATGAAAAAAAATTCAATCAAAAATCTCCCCATATCTCTTCTTTATGTCCATTATGCTGTCAAGTACAATTACTTTCTGCTCTATGCCCTCATTGCCCTTGTCAATCTGCCTCTGCCCTTCCCAGGACATCTTCGGAATGTGGATTCCCGTTACTTCAGGATAAGGCTTAAAATCAGAAGTTGAGTCCCCTATTGCGTAACACCAATTCCGTGGGTGCGTGCCGAATACAGAAGCAAAAGTCTCAGGTGTTTTTGCCCAAACTGTCTTTATGTTGTCTCCGAAATATTCCTCCAGCCCAAAGGCTTCCACCTTGCGGTCCTGAACCCTTGGATCCCCCTTAGTAAGGAGGTACTGTATGCAGCCCTCATCCCTGCAGAACTCAAGCACTTCCTCTGCACCTTGAAGCATTCCAAGATATCTCCACATATCCTCATCAAAAGCATAATGCCCTATTCCTTTAACTTTATCTATGATATACTTATCATATTCAAGCCTGTATTCCTTGCATAGTTCCTTAAATGTGATTACCATTGAATCCGGGAACCTGTCCTTGGCCAAGCCCTTGTCCTCATTTGACTGCATCTCCTTATAGCGCCTACTGTCAATCTCAACCCCTTTAGCAAGAATGATATCCGTGTTTGGGGCCTTTATGCCATACAGACTGACCATATAGCGTGCAAAAGCAAGCTTTGAAAGCTCATAGTGCATCTGGTTTGGGATAAGGGTATCATCCAAGTCCCACAGCAAAAAGTTTTTTTTCAAGTTTCCACCTCAGGAGAAGGCTATGTGCCTGAGATTTTTAAAGTTTGCGTGAAAATTGAGGCTTACATCTGGATTAAACTAAGTTTTACTTGCGCTAGTGGACAGAGTAAGTTCAAAAAAGACTTTTTAGCTAATTTCCTTATTAGGAAGCCAGCAATGCATCTGTTGTTGCTAAAGGATGTCAATGCTTTCTTTTCGAACAAAAGAAGCAGGGCAGGCTGCTGAAAAGGTTTGCAAGCAAAATCCAACCACCAAAAGCTTTATAGGGCACTTAAGAGAGATTTTTAATTAAAGATGGCAAGCAGAAGAGAGGCAATCAGCCGGATTATAGGCTATGGGTCAGCAATCCCGCTAATAGGGCTTATGATAAACGGGATACTCAAGGACAGGGATTACTACAGCGTTGACCCCTCAAAAGCAGCTTTTATTGAGCGCTATCCAATAGTTGATAATTTCTCTTCCATGCAAAAAGGCTTTAAATCTTCATTAAGTCGGCTGTGTGATGCTTATCGTGATGAATATTATAAGTCGCATATTGAAATGACTACAAGTGTTGATGCTGATGGGAACTTAGACACAAAAAGTAATATTGTATGGGAGTGGGAAGAGCCAGGTAATGTCCCGAAACATAGGACAATAATGCCATGGAAAGATTTCCAGGATTCAATAGACAAAAAGGCTTCTTACCTCTTGTCCAAGCCTATAATTGACGGGAGCAAGGTAAAAGACCTTGAAGTTGAAAAAAAGAGCATAAGCAAGTGGGGCAAGAGCATAGCCACAGTAGCTGTTTGCGGAGGAGAGATAGCATTAATCCTATGCTACGACAAGTGCCTCTCTTTCTCCACTGAAAAGGAAGTGTCAAGAAGGGGCTTCATCAAGTTTGGAGCAGCAGCAGTTGCAGCTGGGGCGGCCTATGGGATGAGCAAATTCAACACAAAGAGGAGCGAAAAAGGCAAGGACAAGCTGGAGAACGAGATCAAGTCCATAGCAGATTTGGCAAATGTTTCTGACTCAGAAGCTTTTAGGAGGCATTTTGGAATTTCACATGGAGAGATAATGTCGCACGTAAAGGACTGCGTCAACACTTCAAAGAAAACACTGAACACCAAAGTAGAAGAATCAAGCGTAAGGCAGGCATTTGAGGATGTTGTCTACCAAGGCGAAGCTTACAGTGAGAAGCTACAGAAAATGTTTAAGAATGGTGTGCCAGAGGATTTGGCAATCTTTGCAAATTACGGCCACATAACACAAGAGCTTGAAAGTTCCTCATCTTCAGAAGGGATCAATGCAGGGCTGAACATAGGGCTGGAGGGATTGGTTGGAGCAGGCGCAATTGCTGCAGTGCTTGTTCCTGCTGAACTGCTTAATGCGAGAATGGGTTAGTTCTTAAGAAGCCAGAAATGCACCTTCTCTTGCTTTTGACCGCAAGGCTTTCTTTTGGAACAGAAGCAGACCGGCAAACATATAAACTAATGAGTAGCCAAAGTAATTATGCATATTGCATACTCAAGCCATGCCAAGATGCGAATGAGCCAAAGAGGCATAACTCGCTTAGAGATACAATATATCTTAAATCACCCTAAATATGTAAAAAAGTCTTTTGAAGGGCGAAAAGAAGCCATTGGAATCATAAATAATAGGCAAACAAAAGTTGTGTTTATCATTGAAAAGCCAAACTTTATAAAGGTAATTACTGTAATCTAAATTAAAGATGAAGCTTGAATACGACAAGGATGTGGATGCTGCATATATCTACTTACTACATTCTATTAAAAAGGGAGAAGTCAAGGATACTATTGAGCTGAATGAGAATATAATCCTGGATTTTGATAGTAAAGGAAAGCTTCTTGGCGTAGAGATCCTTAATGCGAGTAAAACGCTCAACAGAAAGGCACTTCTAGAAGCTGCATCAATGTAGCAAAAAATTCGAGTTGCAAGCCGATTATAGATTACTAGAAACGTATTCAAAATCTTCTTTGGATATGGCTGAAGCCATTAATGCGAGAATGGGTTAGTTCTTAAGAAGCCAGCAATGCGGCTGTTGTTACTTATGACCGCAAGGCTTTCTTCTCCAACAAAAGTGGCACCCCAGGCTGCCATAAATTATGCTTCCTTAAACAGCGCAACCTTTAAAAGAAACAAAGTCCTAAATAAAAGCATGAAGATAAGCCAACTGGAGCTGAGAAGGCAGGCTTTCCATCTGGGATTAGGGGCAGCTGTGATAGCAATGCTCTACTACAACATCCTAAACGCAACAGAGCTCTTCATTGTCCTGGCCTTAGGGTTTATTGCATCCATGCTCTGCAGAAAAAGGAAGCTTCCGGTAATATCATGGCTCTTAAAGATGTTTGACAGGAAGGACGCGAAGTTTCCAGGAGAGGGAGCATTCTTCATGGTGGCAGGGATGTTCTTGGTGTACGGGGTCTTCCCAAGAGATATTGCATTTGCAGCAATAGCTATTCTTGCATTAGGAGATTCAGTGTCCCATATTCTTGGCAAGACCTTAGGGAAGAGGAAGCTCCACAAGAAGACGAGCAAGACCTGGCTGGGCACCATTGCAGGACTTGCAGCAGGGTTTGTGGGGGCCGCAATATTCGTGCCTTTGCAGCTAGCATTCATTGGCGCAGCAGTGGCCATGCTCCTTGAGGCGATTGAGCTGAAGTACATGGACTACACAATAGACGACAACATATTTATTCCTGTGGTTGCAGCAATAGCCATGCATCTTTGGGTGACATTATGAGCCTTGCTTCTGTGCTCGCAATTGCAAAAACCGTAACTTTCGACTCCCTGTCCAGGGCCCTCGAGATAATAAAAGCACCAATGGTCAATACAGAGATGTTCTGGATACTTACGCCATTGGTTATCTCAATGCTGCTCATGAGCTTCTATTTTGGAAGATACAAGAAGGAAGAGCTTGGATGGAACACTGCATTCGGCAATTCAATTGTCCTTGTGTTCGCATGCATAGACCTTGTGAGGCATACCTACAACCTGGGGCTGTTGTTCCAGTTCAATGCGCAGAATGCACTAATAGCAGTATTAATACTTGAAGGGCTTTTCCTTATGCTGTTCAACTTCTTCCACCTGCTGCCTAAGTCTTTCGCTTTTGGGCTTTCATCTGGCCTGACAATTAACGTCGTGGTTCTGTTTGTCATAGTGCTTGTGTACTCCAAGCTCCCTATGGACTACATAACAGCAATAGCTGCTGTGCTGCTGGCAGCTGTGCTGGTAATGATAATAAGCATAATACAGATGCTACTGCCTGAGGCCAGCGAGGAAGAGGAAGCAGGGATTGTATAGTTCTATGGGAAGCTTTTGGCATGCGCAAGCTTCCATTCCCTGTAAGAAGAGGCTACGCTTCCGGCTTTTGCCCTTATCTTAAGCTGTGAGAAGCGCTTTCTCAAATAAGAGACAGACAAGGATGCCTTTTTCTTGTCAAAGGCCTTAGCAGCAAACTCTGTCCCGGGCTTAGGCACAAAGGGGTTTATAGAAACATAAAGCTTGCCCATAAAGGATTTCTTCAGCCCTTCAACAAGTGCAATAGTTTCATCCAAGTCTTGAGGAGTCTCTCCAGGCAATCCAGCCATGAAATAAAGCTTAAGCTCCTTTATGCCTGCATTTTTTACAGCCTGAACAGCATTAAAAAAGACCTTGTCGCTTCCGAACTTGCCGATCTTCTTTCTCATTGCTTCTCCGCATTCAGGAGCTATAGTTATTGAATTCTGTCCGCCTTTTTTTATCAGCCTTAAGAATTCCTCATCCAGGAGCTCTGCCTTCAATGAAGGGACTGTAAACTTGACATTCTTCTCCAAAAGGTAGGATAATATGCCCTTTCGCTGCGGATGAGAGAACGAAGGGGAATAAATCACTACCTTGTCTCTCTTGTTTATCTTCAATCCAAGGTCTATAATTTCCTTAAGGCTTTCAAGGCTTCTCTTCTTGACAGTGTTGTGGAACATTGGCATGGGGCAGAACTTGCAGGAAAAAGCGCATCCGCGCTCCACTTCAAGCAGGAACGCCTTTCCAAAGACAAAGCTCTTATCAATCGTTTCAGGCAATGGCTGGAATAACGGGTAAGGCACCTTGTCTAATGAAGGAAGCCAGTGATATGAAGGCTCATTCAGGCCAGGGACAAATATCCCTTTTATTGAGGCTATTTCTTCCAGGAACTTGGCCTTGTTGCCCTGATAGCATGAAAGCACATCTTCCATAATCCCCTCTACCTCTCCCATCACAAAGAAGTCGAAGTATTCAGAAAGCGTATAGGGGTTGGCATTTACGCAAGGGCCTCCTGCAAAAAGGACTTGCCGCCTATTATGCTTCTTAAGTGGGATTTGTGCCTTTTTTAACATTGCAATCACATTATAGTAGTCAGGCTCGTACTGCAATGTGAAACCAATCAAATCCGAAGAAAGCCTGCCCTTGTCAAGAAAGCTTCTTTCACATCTCCACCCATCCATTTTATTTACCAAGTTGTAGATTATTAAAGGGGCAAGGCAGTACACCCCGCCGTAATATAAGTTAGGGTAAGCTATCTGCATCTCCTTAATTCCGGAACGCCATTTTTTAGATATTGAGGGCGATTCCATTTTAAAAGAAAAAAATTATCCCAAGTAATGTATATCCATGTTCTTCTTGTGGTCCATGACATGCTTTGTCTGCTCAAAAAGCGCCTTTATCTTCTTTTCCATCATCTCAGCAGCTTCCATCAAAGGCTTGGTATCAAGCTCAAGCTTAAGGTAGTTGTTAAGTACTTCCACAACCTTTGCAGCAGACTTGCTGTCCGGCAGCTTGCTGTGCGTTTCTACAAAAAATCCAGTTGTCTTGATGTCCCGGTCCTTTAACAGTAATGCTGCTGTAACTCCCACTATTATGCCTTCCTTCAATTGTCCAAGCTTGATGCTGTCAAACAGCTGGCTTTTATCCTCGTCACTCTTGAGATAATAGGTGTTATTGCTTCCCCCCTGGCTCATTATTCCCTCTATGCTTATTATCTCCGTTGCTCCAAGCTGGTGATAAAGGTCTACCAATGTGGATGATATGTCCCATTCCAGGCCCTTAACATCGCTTAAGGCATGGAGTATTACTATGTTATGCTTTTTATCGTAAAATATTTCCAAGGGCTGCACTATCTTGGAGTCATGCACTGCAGCTATCGGCATTATGTCCTTTGACCATATTGAGCCTATTGGCTCTGCATTAAGGTGCTTTATCAGGAACTCTGTCGTGATTGTTGCAATAAGCCCGATTCCGGGGAAGCCTTCTATGATTATTGGGTTTTTTGGTGTGTGTTTTAGTTTTATTTCCATCATAGTTGTTGCTAATTGCTGTGAGTATATATAGTTTATGATTTTTTGGAAGCTGGATTGCTGCTGTTGTTTTGAGGTTAGGGGTTTATTTTGTTATTTTCCAAAATGTTGTTCTTAATGTATTCTTTATTCCCCCTTAATTTCCTAAATCTTTTTTGAGAAATTCTATAATAAATAATTGGAACTGTAACTTCTTTCCATCCAGAGATAGGGGTTCCAATTTCAAAAGCATTGTATCTATCTGCTCTGGAAGCTTCTGCTTTGAATAGTATCTTCCTTATAAAGGGGGACGGAGATGAATAGCCTTGATCTATTAGATAGTAATTTGTTCCAAGCACTAAATCACATTCAGCATAAGTAAGGTATACATCCCAACCATCCGGACTATCAAATCTAAATGCACTTTTAGATCCATCATTTCTCTCAGCATGATTATAGCCTTGATTATCATCTCCTAGTTCAGGCACACTAACCACTCTGATTAAAGAAGGAGGACCTCTTTCTATATATTTGACTTGTTTTTTATCAACACCATACAATTTAGTTCTTTTTGAGTTTGGTTCTAATAATCTTCCGAATTGATTATGCCATTTTACTAATTCTTCTATTGTTGGAGGGTTGATGTTAGTCATTTTATTCTTTTAATAATTTAACTATTTTAAGTTTCTTTTCAAGTGTTTTAATGTTTTCTTGTGAAAGCAGACCATAGTTTCTACCTACATAAATTGCGGATTTAATTTTAAATTCTTCAGTACTATCTTTCCAATTATTTAAATGAGTATTCAAAGCTTTTCTTAGCCATCCTTCTTGAGGATTAAGCTTAAAATTATCTACTGCATATCTTACAAGTTCTAATAAACAAAAAGGCTCACTTTCGATTTCATGTCTTAAGGATTCCTCACGCAACTTTCTAATCGGAGAGTCATTTTGCCAGTCTGTAAATGATAACATAGCCGGAAATTCTCCACTATATTCTTCAAATAATTTTCCTCCACTTTTAACATAATTTCTAAGAACCTTTAGCACAAAATCTCTTGGAAATTTTACAGTAGGAATTTCACTAAGTTTATTGATTAAAGAGTATGGGCGATATGCTTTATCATATCTGGAACTTTCAGATTTAGGTTTATATTTATTTACAGCCTCAATTGCTCGTGAGGCGATTTCTTCTCCACCAACATCTTCTTTCTGCATTAAAGTCCATAATTTTGTAGATAAATCATCTTGAAATACCAAGAAATTTACACCCATTTGATTATTAAAGAATAAATTATCTAAATAATGAGCAACAACTCCTTTTCTAGAAATACCAGTAAAGGCTGCAAGATGTGAATATCCTGTTTCTTTTAAACTAAAACAGAACCTATAAACTTCATCAGCCCAGCAAGCATCTTTTCCTCTTTCCCTCATCCTCACAAAAAAATCCATTCGTTCTTCTTCATTTAATCCATAATTATCCAAGATATTATCAATAGATTTTATTCCGTCTTTAGATGGTCTTTCATCACAATAAACATCAATCTGTGTATTCATCAAGCCTGTTTTTACAGCTTCTAAATCATAAGGTATTCCCTGTTCGTCAAATATCTGTTTTGTTCTTAAAACCTCCCAATTTTCTGGAGTATATGGGCTAAAAGCAGATGGACCTATCCCATAATTATCCTTTTCTGCTACTAATAACTCATCAGCATATTCCCTAGCCAAATCATCACGATCCGCTAATTGATATGCTTTTATTCTTTTCTCACCAGATAGTTTTTGAGCCATGGCTAAGACTTCCTGTCGTTCATTTTCTAGTAGTTGTGATTTATTCATTTTTTCTCCTGCCCCGTTTTAAGCCCAGAGGCATAGGCTTTTGTTATTCATAAGTAGCAACCGAGAGACACTTATACTTTATCTCCCACCAAGTGAGGTGTAATTAAAAAGATTTATATAGCTCTAACACTTAACCCAATTTATGAATGAAAAATTACTTGAAGAGATAGGCCTAACCAAAGGAGAAATCAAAGTATATCTTACTCTATTAAAATTAGGAGAAACAACTACTGGAAAGATAATTGAAGAAGCCCAGATTTCAAGCGGGAAAATCTACGAAACCCTAGATAAACTAATAAAAAAAGGCCTGGCAAGTTTCATCACAAAAGAGAAAACAAAATACTTCAGCGCAGCCTCCCCAAACAGGATTTTAGATTATCTGCATGAAAAAGAAAAAGAGCTAAAAAACAAAGAGCAAAAACTTTTAAAAGAACTGCCTTCTCTCCTAAAGATAGAAAAATCAGGAAAAAAAGAATACGAAACAAACCTTTTCAAAGGTTTTAAAGGAATACAAACTGCAATTTTTGAAGCATTAGAAGACTTAACTGCAAAAGATGAAATTCTAGCCATGGGAATCCGTTCATCAAAAGAAAAACATTATAATATCCTATGGCAAAGATGGCACAAAGAAAGGATAAAAAATAAAATTATCTGCAAAGCAATTTTCTCTGACAAAAACACCAAGTATTATAAGCTTTTCAAAAAAATGAAATACATAAAAGTCAAAGTATTAGAAGGAATTACACCATCAGCAATAGATATAATGAAGGATAGAGTTTTAATATTCACATATGAAGATGAACCGTCCTGTTTATCAATAAAAAACCAAGAAATAGCAAAATCCCTTACAACTTTCTTCTATAACTTGTGGAAGATATCAACTTAACAAAAAAAAACCGTAAAGTAATTACGATTATTATAATCACGATTACTATCTTTCGGGAAAGTTGGAGCAGCATAAAAGGAGAATTCCCATAAATGGGATTAATACAAAGCAAACCGGCTGCTTAAATAAACAAGAACACAAGATTGTCAAATATCAAAGTAAGGACAACAGCAATAAGGAAAGAAGGAACAAATGGTATCCCTTCCTTAACCAAAACATCCTTCACCTTAGACCTTTTCAGCATCAGTATCTGCTCTTTAGATATGCCATTATCCTTGGGAGAGCAAATCACCTTATTGTTTGCCTTAACACTTTCAGCAACCCAGTCGCCTTCAACAAGCTTTCTTACAGGAAGCCTCTTGTACATGCCGACCATCTCAACAGCCTTGACAATGTACAGAAGGTAAGGGTAAGCGAAAAGAGTGCCAGCCAGCATGAAACAGACAATCCAGAGGCCAGGGACAAAAAAGGCAGATACAAGGAAGATAATGGCAAACAAGCATGAAAGCCACCTGAGGAGCCTGTGAGTTTTAACAAGCCTCAAGGCTTCAGCATTGACAAGCCTGAAATTTTTAAGGTATATAAATAATGTCCATAATAGCCCGTAGGCAGAGCCCACAATAAGCATGTTAACGCCCATGCTGATAAGGAAAGGAAAGCTTCCTTCCACAAAATAAGGCCTTGTGGCAAACACTGCGCCAAGTGCCATTATGAGCTTAGTGTCCCCACCCCCCCACTGCCTTGTGCAGTAAAATACGTAGCCAATTGCAAACATCACGACCATGCCAAGAAACCCGTAAAAGAAGTACCACCACTCATTGGACTGCAGGGAATAAAGCAGCCTTACCCCCAATGCGAGCACAAGAAGCGAAAAGTTCAGCCAGTCAGGGATCTCCTTGCTCCTTATGTCAGCAACAGAAGCGAAAACAAGGGCCATTATTGCTGCTGCAACAAGTATTATGTCAGCAATCATAGTCTAGGGATAGGCAAAGATGTTTAAAAATCTTTAGATAGGTATAAGTTTCCCTACAACAATCTTTAAATATCTTCCTGACAACCTAATATTCATGCAGAAAAGAGGGATTGTAGTCATCTTGCTAGTTATAATTGTGGCAGCCTGTACTGCCCTAATTGAGGCAGCAGATGAACAAGGGGTTTCTGTGTCAGTGGAGAACTCAGCGCCAAGCCTTACAACGCCAATACCCAACCAGACATGGTTTGTGGAAAGGAGCGCAGTCATAGACATCAGCCAATACCTTTCAGACCCAAATAGGGATACAGTCACATACACTGTTGTGGGCAACAGGAGCATAATAGTAACTATTAACCAGAGCACAGGAGAGGTAAATTTTTCACAGGGCTCAAGCTTCTCAGGGATAGAATACGTGGTCTTTACTGCGACAGATCCAGAAAGCGCATTTGGGTCAAGCAACAATGTCACGCTTAATGTTACTGGTGACAATGTCCCCCCAGACTGGAACAATGCCAGAAAGAACCGCAGCACTGTCTATACTAACACCTTGCTGAGATTCTCAGTGGGGTGGACTGACAATGTTGGGCTTTCTTCATCCACGTTTTATGTTGACCAGGGCAGCGGATGGGCAACTACAGGCCCCATGGCGCTTTCAGGCCTTACAGGCAGTGCAAACGCCACAGCATTAATCACGGCTGCTGCCAATACAACAGTTTTCTGGAAATTCTCGGCTGTGGACAAATACGGCAATACGAATCAGACTGATGTGTTCAATTTCACTGTTGCAGCAACCCCTGCGCAAGGGCAGCCGACTACTGTGCCCCCCACCACTACTACTACTACCATTACAACCCCTGCAGCAGAAGATGACTCAGGGCCAGGAGAGGCAGGGATCCCTGTTTTTGTTTCCCCCAGTTACTTTGAAGCAAAAAAGAGGCCGCTAAGGCCGTTTGTAAACTTCACTGTTGATCCCGAAATGCTTCACATCAACATGCTTATCGGAGGAAGAGAAACCAGAGGCATAAAAGTAACAAACACAGGCAACATGGACCTTGTGATTACAGTTTACCAGGAAGGGCTAGGGCAGTTCATAGAGCTCTGGGTCAACAACTTCACCCTTGAGCCAGGAAAAAGCAGGATAATTGCAATTGATTTTGTAAGCGAGGAAGATGCGGATCCAGACATCTACGTCGGGAAGATCAATTTCAGGCACATGACAGGCTATGCAAAAGCTGTAAGGACAGTTGTGGTCCTTAACCATCCAAAAGTGGACTACAGCCTGGGCTTGTGGGTGGCCGAGCATTCCAAATATGTGCTTGCAGGCAGCATGGTTGAGGCCATAATGAAGATACTAAGCCTTTCCGACCCTAAAGAATCAGATGTTACCCTGTATTATGCCATTAAGGATTTTGATGGCAACACCCTTGATTCAAACATGGAAACTGTAAGTGTTGAGAAGGAGCTGACCTTAAACCGCTCGCTTTTAGTGCCAAAGGAATCACAGGCAGACGACTACCTGTTTTACGGGAGGATTGTGCATGACAACAACGTAAGCTTTGCAGCAGACTCCTTTGAGGTTGTTGAAGAACTGAGTATTTTAAGGACAGGCCTAAGAATCAGCCTGCTGGTCCTTCTCCTGCTCTTGCTGCCAATAATAGTTTACCTCATAGCAAGCCATTACCGCAGGGTGAAGTACAGGGCCAGGCTGCTTAAGCTCTACTTCATGATAAGCGAAGCGCATAAGTTTGTTAAGGAGGGGAAGCTTCAGGAAGCTACAGAGATGTTTGTAAGGATAAAAGTCCTGTACCGAGAGAAGGTGCCGGAAGCCGTGCTGATGGACCAGGAGTATGTAAAGAAAGAGATTGAGAAGCTCTATACTGAGATTGTCGCCAAGGCAAGGATAAGCAAAGAGGACAGGGAGAAGGCCAGAGAGATGGTGGAGGAGGAGCAGAGGAAACAGGAGCAAAAAGAGAAGCCAGCTGCTGAAGAAGAGCAAAAAAAAGAAATAAAAGAGGAGAAGCCAGATGCTGAAGAAGAGCAAAAAAAAGAAATAAAAGAGGAGAAGCCAGCTGCTAAAGAAGAGCAAAAAAAAGAAATAAAAGGGGAGAAGCCAGATGCTAAAGAAGAGCAAAAAGAAGAAATAAAAGAGGAGAAGCCAGCTGCTGAAGAAGAAGAGCAAAAAGAAGAAATAAAAGAAGAGAAGCCAACTGCTAAAAAGGAAGAGCAGAAAAAAGAAATAAAAGAAGAGAAGCCAACTGCTAAAGAAGAGGAACAAAAGAAGGAAGAAAGTAAGCAGCCTGAGATGAAAGGGGAGACACCTAAGGAAAGCGCGGTTGCTGTTGAAAAGCAAAAAGAAGAAGAGCCAAAAAAGAGCGATGCGAGGTTTGGGCTAAAGAGGTTCATAAAAAAGAAAGAAGATAAAAAAGAAGAGCCGAAAAGTGATTAATCTTTTTTGTCTATAGAATCAGCTGGTCCTTCAGGAGATTCAGGGCATGTGGAATTATTCTCAACATCAGATGAAGGAGATTCAGGGCCTGTGGGATTATTCTCAACATTCGTTGCTTCCGAGCTAACACCTTCAGGAGAAGCCTTTTCAGCAATTTCCTTAGGCTTCTTCTTCCTCCAGGAGAACAGCTTTCCAATAAGCCTCCCAAAGAAAGGATTTTTAGTGGTAGCAACCGACCCATTAGCAGGCAAGCTTGCCTTGGCAGAGGGGCTTTCATTAACGCCTTCAGGCTTATTCTCAACATTCGTTGCTTCCGAGCCAATGCCTTCAGGAGAAGCTTTTTCAGCAGCTTCCTTAAGCTTCTTCTTCCTCCGGGCTAACAGCTTTTCCTTCCGCCTCTTAAAAAAAGCCTCTACCTTCTTCTTAAAAAAGAGCAAGCTTCCCTTCCATACCATCATCAGGGAGAGGTATTTCCCCTTGCAATCATTCTTAAGCTCTACCAAACTGGATTTAATCCCCCCCAGTTGGTCATCAAAGGAATCCAAGATAGAAGGAAAGACCCTTTGTGCAAGGGTATAGGCAAAGAAACGATGTATTCTGAATAAAGGGTAATAAAGCTTGGACTTAAGCAGGAAGTTCCTGTATTTTATTCCAAACTTAAATGAGCTGACATCATACCTGATTTGCCTTTCTGCGTACTTGCCCCTCAGAGTTTCCTCTAGGGCATCAAACTTTTCCAATGCTTCCTTAAGCAGGCCGGACTGTTCCTTTTTGCGGTCCATAACAGGCACATCAGGCTTAGACGCCTTCAGCTGCTTTTCAAGGAACTGCTCATATTTGTCAGAGTAATTCTTCCTAGCAGCAGCAACCCTTTTCTTATACCTGTCCTCTGCACCTGAATCCTTAGCTATCTTTTCCAGTAAATCAAGGACAGCCCCTGATAATTTAGATTCATATTCCTCTAAAATTTCGTAATTATCAGTTTCCATCTATATCAAAAGAAAGGGAGGACGGTTTTTAACCTTATCGGCGAGAACAGTATTTTTTCCGCCTTTTATTCCTTGGTTTTCTTTGGAAGCCAGCACTGCATCTTCTGTTTCTTAAGATCGCAATGCTTTCTTCTGCAACAAGGGAGGCATTGCAGGCTTCTTAAAAAAATCTTGATGAATTCACAGGCTATTTAGCTTAGGGAAATAATTTCAGGACTCCACAGGAGAACAGTATCTACGCAGGTAGAAGTGGGCTGTCCGAATATATGCCTGTGGAGATGGAAGCTTTACCCCTTCTGGGACAAATATCATCTGCGAAGCAGGAAGGCCCTTGCGAAAGCTGAGGGCAGTTCATACCTTGATGTTGTTGAACCTTACTACCTGGCCTGTATTCCTGTCAACGTCTATGGATATTTCAGTGCTCTTAACCTCGCCCTCAACATCGCTGCTGACTTCTATGATTATGGACCATACAGGATTCCCATCAGCCCCTTCCTGGGCAACAGCCTGCATTACCTCGGCATGCGCCTTTTCCACTGTCTGCGGCTCCCCTTCTCTCTCTGAAAACAGGCTCACATGCTCATTAACATACTCCTGAGCAACAACAACAGCCTGATCACTTGTAATTTCCTGGGGGGCGCACCCTGACAGGATAATAGCCAGGGCAAAAAAAGCCAAAATTATTGCGTATCTCATTTTTATTCTTTGCAGTAACAGGTGCATATGTTACATGCATCTACCTCCTTTTTGAATTCAACTTTACCATATTCCTTATCCTTGGAAAGGCAGTTTATCTTGCATTTCTGTATGCAGCTTCCCTCATCGTCAATAGTATGCAATATGCTCCCCATAATCGGGCCGCACTGGTCCTTCAGGCCATACTCTTCCATATCTGAAGAGAATATGGAAACTGCCCTGCCGACTGCCTTGGAAAAGTCAAATTTGTTAAAAGCTGTTGGGAATGCCACGGCCACCAGGGAAACCGCAAGGGCTATTCCAAGGATGACTCCCAAAAAAAGGTTAAGTTGCTTTTTCATTTTAAGCTGAGTATTATATACGAATATTTAAAGTTTGGGGTGCTAAGCGTAATTCTTCTCCAGAATGGCTATTGCCTCCTCCCTTGTTGAAGCAGATATCAGCTCCTCTGCAGTTTCAGCATCCTCAAAAACATCATTAACCCAGTTAGCGAAATCGTTCTTGGAATCGTTTACATGAGAAGTGAAAACAGACTCATCCGCCTCCTTCAAAGCTGCCACAAGGCTTGGAATATCCTTCAGCACTTCCCCGTTGCACAGCCTGAAATACTTCTCCGGAGAGAGCACATTAAGCCCTGCCTGTATCCTCTCCATCTTCTTCTGGGCAGATATGTGCCTTGCGCATATGCTCTTGAAGTCCCCAAGCATTGACTTAAGTTCAGACTCGTTCTTCCTTATCCCTTCCTCCCTTTCAATCAGGCCAAGATGGAAGTCCTGCCACTCTGTCTCGAGCTTCTGCAAGGTCTCAATCCTTTCCAAAAGCTTCTCCTTCAGCTTCCGCTCTTCAGCCGTAAATATTATGTGCTTCTTTTTCTCGTTCCAGAAAGCCTTCATTTCGCCAAGGAGGTCCTTCGCAAGGATAGCATCATTATACATCTTCTCCGCTTCCTCAACCTCTTTTGGCCTGTTGTTGACGCCTTTCAGAAGGTTCATGAAAAAGCCAATTCTCTCAAAGTTAGACTTACTTTCCGCTTTAGGAAGCATCTCAGGAACTCCAGCTGCCACAGGTGGCTGCACCGCAGGCTGCCTTAATTCAAGCTTGGGCTGTTCTGCCATTTGAACAGGCTTCCTGCTCCTAAGAAGATTTACTGCTAACTGGGGCAGTTCCTTGGGTACTTCCTTCTTTTGAGAATCTGCCTTTTTTTTGCGGAATATCATCACTTTAGCACACCTCTAACTATATGTGTTGTAAGTAGAGTGGGCTTTAAAAAACTTTCTAATCTTTGTAGGGTATGAGTCATTTATAAAGAGCTAAAAAGCTAAAAATAGCGGAATACCGCCAGCCTAATTTGCCCATCAAGGGAAAAATCGTGCCTAAGCAAGGATTTCACTGGAGTGAGTTAAAGTAGACTTATTACGTACTAATACTAGTAGCTGCCAGCTTTGGTATTGATAAAAGTTAGAAGTCTGCGCTTTTGCATTTGTTGGTGTGGAAGTTTTTTTGGCTTGTTCTTCTATCCGGAAATCTGTTAAGGCTACCTTTATTACTTCAGCCTTATTATCAGCTGCCGTAGAGAACAATTCTATTAAAGCTATGCAAAAAATACAATATTCGAAAAAAATCTCATTCTTTAGTTACAACCGCCGTAATTATCAGACAGCCTGTAAAGCTGCGGCGTCTTCGGCCTGAACTGATAAGGAGAAGTAAAGCTTTGAAAAATTTCAGAACTGATACTTTCTGCTTACTTCTTTTTCCCACTAAGAACAATAAGATTCAAAAGTAGTGTAATTAAAGTAACTACCAAGAAAGAATAGCTAAATATCCACTCAAATCTAGTCATCCCTTTTGCTAGATTATATAGCATTATCATTAATGTCATTACTATAAGCCCAAAATCAAGAATCACTATCCAATCCTTCAAACGCATATTTAGAAAACTCCGATTAAATCCAAAATTGCTAAAAATACCATAATCGCCATATAAATTATTACTGATATAGCCACATAACTCAAAACTTTTTCGAATCTTCCATTGTATTTGAAACTGGCCATCCTAATGTTAAGGAAGAATAAGGGCTATATAAAGGTTTTGGAAGTAAAACTTTTGCACTCTTAGTCGTGAGCTGGCTAAGCCGCATTGGGGAAAAACGCAAAAGTCTAGGGAAAGAGGTGGCTGTCAAATTTGGTCTTGATAAAAGTTAGAAGCCTGCGCTTTTGCATTTGTTGGTGTGGAAGTTTTTTTGGCTTGTTCTTCTATCCGGAAATCTGTTACGGCTACATTTATTAATCTCTTCAGCCTTGTTAGCAGCTGGAGTGAAGGTTGAATTTGCCAAGAATCCTAAGTTGGTTGGCCTATTGAAGAATTATCGCAAGGCAGTAAACCTGTACTTGGATTTTCTGAAGACTTCTCTTGATTTGTGGGTAAAGGCTTTAGCCCTTGTGCAGTTCACAGCAGTTCATAATAAAGGTGGACATTGCTCTGGTCAGCCCCCTTGTATTTTCTTAGGGATACAGGTATTTTAACCTCATAATCATAGATCCCATACTTTCCCTGTATGCTCTCGTCTACCTTGGTCACGAACACTATGTCCTCCATGTCCTCATAGCTGAACTCTATATCCCCGACGTCATCGCTGGTGTCCCATAATATCCCAGTGATAAAGTTGGAGTTGTTAGTGGAATTGTCTATTGGCACATTGGTTATGTTTCTTAGGTAGACAACAAAGTTAGAAGTCTTTTTAGGGACACTTGCTGACGTGTAGGTCAGGTTCACAGAATCCGCGAAGCTGCTGCTGTTGATTAGGCTGTCAAGCTCCGCAAAATCGTTAGCTGTAGAGATATTATTCTTGTTCCTGCCCAGGGCCTGCAGGTCAAGCCATGATATCAGGGCATCCTTGTCAGTAACAAATATGTTTCCTGTGGCCGCGGTCTTGTTTTCCCAGCCAATAACTGTCTTGTTTTGCCCATCAGCCAGGACAAACTTGGTTGTCGCATTGCCATAAAATTCCTGCCAGAAGGGCACGTTTATGGCATTGGATGCATTATTGTTGGACTCATATAATTCGTCCACAGAATCGTTGACATCCACAAGCACGTATATTTGGCGGTTGCCTATGACAGCAGTCCAGCTTACATTAACTATAACAAAGGACTTTCCTGCCATCAGGCCGATTGTCTGGTTGCTGCCTATCTGCACCCCGCCATCATCAGGATTGCCGTCAAAGAACTGCACTATTGTGGTTTTTTCTGTTGCAGAGTAGCCGGTGTTGTTGATTGTGGCATTAATGACTATAATTTCATTCTCATCAGGCAGGCTATTGCTGAACACTATGCCTGCAGGAGTCACTGTCAAGTCTGGCTTGGTTATGTTAATTGTCCTGTTATTGGAGGCAAAGGCAGTATTGCCTGCAATGTCAGTGCACATGACGTTCCACTCATAGAACCCCACCTCAAGGTAAAGCGAGAAGTTGTTCTTCGCATTGTTGATAACTGAAGTGTTTGTCCTGTTGGCTGACCATATGCCGTCGAAATCGCCGTAAAGCGTGCAGTTGGCAAGGTTCACGTCAAAAGGCTGGTACTCAAAGAGCATGCTGCCTTCCCCGGACTCATTATTCGGCTCTGGAGAGATGAGGGTAACAGAAGGCTCTGTGGTGTCCTCCCTGTAGCCATAGTCGATCTGCACGAGGTAAGTGCCATAGCCCTTATTTGCTGAAGTGCCCGTATAGTACCAGTCAGCCCTTACCTGCAAGCCGTCGTTCATCTCAGTTCTAGATGGGAATGCGGGAAAGGTGCAGTTGATTATCTCATGGCCTGAGGGTGGCAATGTCAGCGCAAAAGGGTCATTAAGGCATATTGGAACCCATCCTGCAGACTCATTATACCAGTGCAGGGAGAAGAAGCCAGCTGACTCTTCCTGATACTTGTCCCAGCTTATGTTCACCGAAGAAATGTTGGAGCCTGGCTTAATGTTCTGCGGAGTAAAGTTAACGTAGACATATACATGAACGCCCTTTACCATAGAGCCATGGACTTCATAGTTGGATGGTGTTGTGTTTATGAGGGTAACATCACATCCTGCCCCATCATTGCACTGGTGCGGCCTTATATTTGGCGAGTAGATTGCAAGCTTTATTGTGAAGTTCCTGTACTCAACGCTGGTGTTCCTGTTGTTTGCCGCATCTATGCAGCTCACGTTCCAGGTATAATTGCCGTTAGTGAGGCCGGATACAGGTATGTCATTTATTTCTGTTGTAGAAATTATGGATGATGTAGCATTGGTATACTTTGTCCCACCAATCCAGATTGTGCAGTTTGAAACGTCATTGCTGGAGTCAGTGACATTAAACCTGAAGGTCAGGCTTCCGTCCTCATCCTCAACATCAGGGAGAGGACTAATCATAGTAATGTTAGGGGCAAGTATGTCATTGACAGTAACATCGAAAGATGTGGTGTTTGAAGAGTAGTTGGCATTGCCGTCATATTCAAGCCTCACGGGGTATGTTCCTGGGAGGCTGTACTGCGTGACATTGCTTATGCAGCTGCTGCCCGTGTTTACCTGTACGCCATCATTGTAGAGCCTCATGGTTCCTATTGGCGGAACATCCATTGTTCCGGAAAGGTTAATGCTCTGGCTTTCGTTTATTGTTATGGAATCCTGGCTCCCATTAAGCTTTAAGAGTATGGAAGAATCTGCTTTTGTTATGCTGTAAGGATACAAGCTGGTGGCATTTATGTTGCCGGCAGAGTCATTGGCATATATTCTCCACGCGTATCCGCCTACTGCCATTGGCCCGCGGTTGTGGTAGTATTCGCTGCCGATAGAGCTTAAGGTGTAGTTTGCCCATGAGCCTGTAAAGTTATGGCTTATCCACACTGAGCTTAAGAACGTGTCACTCCATGTAGCATTGAAGGAATACTGCTGTGAAGGCGAATATGTTGTTGGGGATGAGGGATTAGACACTGCAGCAGACCACCTGGGCGCTATAGGGTCAACCTTGAAGGTGTAGTTAGTTAAATTGAATTCTTCTTTCCCGCTGCTGTCATTGCACAGCACATTCCAGATGTAGATGCCCTCTGTGAAAGTTAGCTTGGAAAAGTTGTTCATTGCTCCTGAAGTTGGAGAGAAATCTGTCTGGTTAAGGTGCCATCCGCTCCAATTGCCATAAAGGCTGCATGAAGCAAGGTAATCATCAACAGGCGTGTAATTGAAGTAATGTGCTGATGAAGTATGCCACGTGCCATTCAGTGGGTAGTTAAGGTTAACCTCAGGATTATCTATATCCGCGGTAAACACTGCAGAAGTCACGTTTATGTTCCCTGCAGAGTCGTTTGCATAAAGGAAAAGGGTGTGCGTGCCTTTGGCAACATCAAATGTAATGTTTCCCGTAAGCGAAGTGTTTGTTCCGCCGGCATCAATATGGTACCATGCTGCAGAGAAAAACTTGTCAACGGCGGTGTAGTTAAGAGGGAGTGATTCATTTGTGCTGTAAGTCTTGTTTTCAGGCCTGTAAAGGAAGAGTGAAGGCTTTGTTATGTCTACCTTTAGCGTGAAGTTAGTTGCGTTGAATGCTGATCTTCCAGAAGAGTCGTTGCACCAGGCATTCCAGTGGTATATTCCATCAGGAAGAGTTATTTTTGAAAAATTATTCAGCAGCCCGGATTGCGGGGAATAAACTGTTTGGTTGAGGTGCCATCCTCCTGACCAGTTCCCGTATAATGCGCATGCTTCAAGGTTTGTGTCTGTTGGCGTGTAGTTGAACCAGAAGCTGTTTGTTGTGTACCACGCGTCATTCAAGGGATTGTTTAGGTTTACTACAGGGTCTGTAAGATCAACAGTGAAGCTTATGTTTGTCACATTGATATGCCCTGCCGAGTCGTTTGCGTAAAGGAATAAAGTGTGCTGGCCTTCTGCGGTGTTGAAGGTAGTGTTTCCAGATAAAGTAGTGTTGCTTCCTCCAGCGTCTATGTGGTACCACACTGTGTTAAGATTAGTTTCTACAATGCTGTAATTCA